>CALGLY010000271.1 GCA_937959095.1 uncultured Saprospiraceae bacterium | reverse complement strand
TAGGCGAATCCAGTATGTCAAATAATAGTGATTCAGCTATATAAGTAAACAATAGGCATGAAACTTAAATATCCTCCCTTTGGTTCAAAATACACTTTAACTTTAAAAGCCTTTAATCCAAAAAATACTGCTTCGTCTTCCCTAATCGAATAAGCAAGTAGAGTAATAAACCAGTCGGGCCAAGCATAAAGGTTAATAGCAAACACGGTACTAGAAGCAAATGCGGAATCGTATATTTTGCAGCATTCCGAATAATAAAATAGCCCGTCATCAAATCAAAAGCTAAGTAATGAATCCAACCAACTAAGACCGCTTGCTCTTGCGTGAAGAGTGCCATTACGCCTTTTAAACTTCCAAAACTGCTAAACGAATCCGCATCAAAGGCATGAAAAACACCATAGACGTAAAGACAAGCCAATGCAGTCACCACTATTCCGACCGTGATGCGCCCTGTCCACTTCCAGCGTGGAGCAAGAATGAGTAAACCCCAATTGAGCATCGCTAAAAAATTACATGCTTGAAAGAGTTGTTCGTGATTCATTTATCCTAGAGCTTGAATATTTTCATAAAATACTTTTTCCGTCAGTTCCGACCATGCACTTGCTTTTTTGCGGTAGTCCTGAAAGGAAGCATATACCTTCTTCGCAAACGGATCATCTTCCGTGATTTCTGCTACGATATCATCCGTGTAGCCACGCAAGGTGTCTAATATTTCTTTTGAAAACGTTCGGATTTCGACATCGGCCTCTTGCTGAATCACAGAAAGATATTCCGCGTTTTTCATCTCCGCTTCGTTTAGCATCCAACTATTCACCCAAAGGCTCGCCACGCGAATAATTTCCTGCAAATCGGGCGGCAATTCTTCGTACTTATCCTTATTGATGAATAATTCTAGCATTGTGCCTGGCTCATGCCAACCTGGAGCATAGTAATATTTTGCAATCTGATGAAAGCCCATTTTGTAATCGTGGTAAGGTCCAATCCATTCAGTAGCATCTATCACGCCACGCTCCAATCCTGTATAAATTTCGCTTCCTGCCAATAACACAGGCGTTGCACCAGCACGTTCTAGCACCTTGCCACCTAGCCCAGGCATCCGTATTTTTAACCCTTTCAAATCGGCGATGCTATCAATAGAGCGATTGAACCAACCGCCCATTTGCACCCCTGTATTGCCTGCTGGAAATGGCACCAAATTGAAGTTCGCATAGAGTTCGCGCCAAAGTTCCCAGCCGCCACCACTTAGTATCCAAGTGTTCATCTGCTGGGCATTCAGTCCGAAAGGAACGCAAGCAAAAAACTGGGCTGCAGGTACTTTCCCAGCCCAATAATAAGCACAACCATGCGCCAAATCCGCAGCACCAGAGCGCACTGCATCGAAGCACTCCAAAGGCGGTACGAGTTCGCCACCACCAAATACTTTGATGTCTATTCGTCCACCACTCATTTCCCGAACGATGTCTGCGAAAAGATTACAGCCTTCTCCTAGAATTGGGAAATTAGGTGGCCAAGTCGTCACCATTTTCCATTGGTATATCTTGCCTGAAATCGCGCCCGTACTGGTTTGCTGTGCCGATAAATCGCCCGAAATCGCGCGTATCGTGATGGGCAAAGCCACCGTTCCTACTGCCAAGCCTTTGAAAAAATCTTTCCGTTTCATCTAATATACATTTAGTAGAAGGTTCTGCTTGAATTTTTGTGTTATCCGACACTTAAATTTTGCTCTAACAAATATACATTATTCCTCCAACAAAGTTAGCTGTAGAAATGGTCTGCTTGTCGTCTCTTGTTCCATGCGACTACTCAAGAGTTCAGGATTCTACTCCAAAGCTAAATTCCTATTCTAGCAAACGTTCCCCACATAGCAGACACATCGCCCTTGCTCGCTGCCATGCCTACCAACAAAGGAATCGCGATAATGCCAAAGAGTAGACCCAAGCCATGCGGAAACGTATTGGCCAATTCATAGCCTTTGATTTTCTTGTGTTGCGGGTGCTTGTGATTCTGTGTATGCGGGCGCAAAGGTAGGATTCTGGGGGTAGATTGCCAATAAACAACTGGATTAACGAATTTTAGAGAAAAAAACAAAACAAAATTAATTTCTTAAAGTTATATTTGCATAATAATTGCAAATTTTAGAATAAGATGATAATTGAAGAATTCAGTTTTGGTAATTTCTGGTCATTCAAAGAAATGCAGTCGCTCAATATGACGGCTGCTAAAATTAAGCCAAAACATGATACTTTAGATGAAAAAAATACTTTTCTGCCTAGTGAGGAATCTAAGCAGCATTTATTGAAATCTAAAGCAATTTATGGGGCAAATAGTAGTGGGAAAAGTAATGTAGTGAAGGCTTTAGTTACTTTCATAAGGATAGTTCAACATTCTGTTAAGGATGGTGATATATTAGCGATGGTAGCCCCTTTTCAGTTATCTACAGAAACGGAAAATGCGCCGACATTTTTTCAACTTATTTTTTGGAAAGAAGGGATAAAGTATCGTTATGGTTTTGAATCGACCAACACTGAAATTCTTAGTGAATGGTTATATGTTACGCCTAATATTAGAGAACTTCCTTATTTTATTAGAGAAGGAAATGATATAATTGATATTGATAAAACGAATTATAAAGAAGGTCAAAAAATAATAAGTTTAATAGGCGATGATGATGGAGGTAACGAAATTTTTAGAAATAACTCTTTATTTCTCTCTTCAGTTGCATCTTTTGGATTTGCTAAATTATCTAAAAAAATAATAAAAGCTATTCGTTCAATTAGTGTAATCAGTGGACTTGGTCGTGGAGGGATATATAACCTTGCTGCAAAAGTTATAGAAGAAGAGGAAAAGAACAGTGATTATATTGTAAACTTGCTTAAATATGCTGACATAGCAATTGAAGATCTAGGAGTATTTGA
>CALGLY010000270.1 GCA_937959095.1 uncultured Saprospiraceae bacterium | reverse complement strand
TAGGGCGAACGAAAAGTCAAAATCGTAATATGTAAATGACTGATAAAGTCATCATTTTTTTCAAAAAATCGATTTTGTAATTGTAAAAAACTTCAATTTTTGAATTTTATCAATGAGTTACATATTATAAAAACGACTTTTCGTTCGCCCTAATTTTGGAATGGATTTTTATTATAAAAAGAGGTTAATTCTAGATGCTTATGAAAATGGCTCAACGAGCAATAAGTCGCTATCTATTACCTCCACTACTCGAATGCGTGTACCTGTTGGGATAGCTGTAAGATGTTCGGTCATTGCTTCTACTTCGCGCAGCGATTTTCCGACTTCTATATGTATTTTGCCTTGTCCTTCTTTGTTGCCTGGTATAGTCAAGTAGACTTCACCTGTTTTGAAGAGGGCTTCATTCATATCCACATTAGCCGATTTGCCTAATCGTGCAAACCAGAATAGCATATATGCCACTATTAGCATTGCCACTACACCTGCTGCGGTCGCGCTCAAAAGAGCTACTAAAAGGGTCGCGCCATTGCCTAATGAAAGTGTCCCTGTCCAGCCAAAAAAGGTAAAAAAGGCTATGATGCTACGTACTGAAAATAAGGCAAAGTCAGCATCTACACTAAAGCCACCGCCGTCTACATCGGCATCGCCACCGCCCATATCAATATCCGCATCGGTATCGAAGTCGAGGCCAAATAAACTCAAGACAAATTGGAAGAAAAATAGTACACTAAAAATAATAGAAATACCCCAGAAGATGTGTTCCGTAAAACTCATATCTGCCCACCAAGCCTGAATTGATAATATGTTAGTACTATAGATCATCTATGCTTCAATCATTGGGTTTGTTGGTAATAACGGATTTGTCTCCATTTATTAATAGCATTTAAGAGTGGCTAAATTGCTGAATTTCACTAACAAATTGTATTTTCTTCGACAAAGTAGTGCGAAATGTCTATTAGATGCCAAAAATAGGTGCTAGAAGCCCCGAGTTTAACCACGCCTTAACGCTTACATAAAAGTATTTAACGAAAGTCCTGATTAGGTTTGTAATGGCAATGAAGCAGATGCTCTAAAACCTGCTTGAAAATTATCTACACAATCAATCTACTATTATGAAAACTCGATTTTTGTTAATTATGCTGCTTGTAGGAACGTATTGCACGCTTTCTGCATCGCCTATTTTGGAAGGTTTTTGGAATAACTACGACCATGATATCACGCTAGAGATTCGGGATACCTATGATGGTTTCAAAGCGAAACGAACGGATAGAGGAAAGTGGTATTATTATAAACAACAAAGCCCAAATCGCTTTATAGATAGAGAAGGAAATGCTTATTCTATAACGGATAAAAACACCCTTATTTGGGAAGACCGATATAGCAACAAACGCTTGAGTTTCTTCCGTCGCGATATAGAAAATAATAGAAACAGGGACTACAGAGATAGAGATAATCGCTATAGAGAACAATCTCCACGTCCTTATAATCCTAGATTGATGATACGTGCTTTGGAAGGATCGTGGTTCCATCCCACTACGAATGCACGCATTGATGTCTATAGGCGTAATCTAAACCTTCGGGTGCGTACTCGACGCGGCACGGCTACTTATCGTGCTACTTTGCCTGGTGTTTTTGAAGATAGTAGAGGAAACAAAATCAGACTGCTAGAAAGCGGTAGATTGGAACACTTCTATCGAGGGAATATCATTGTATTGGAAAGGGCACGATGAATGGATAATAGAGCAAACGTATCAAAAGATACGTTTGCTCTAATAAATACCTCCTTTAATTCCGTGTCTTCACCAAATTGAAATGATTATTGATTGGGTAATTCTGGCATTTTAAAGGTAACTTGTACCCGTCGATTACACCGTCGTCCTTCTTCCGTATTATTATCGCAGATAGGGCGTTTATCACCAAACCCATCTACCTGAATAAGCGTCGCATCGAAGCCACATTTATCCACTAAAAATTGTTTTACTGCTTGAGCACGCTCAAGCGATAGTTGTTTATTTTGTTCCGCCGAACCTACATTATCGGTATGTCCTGAAAGCTCTAATTTTGCTCCCATCCGTGTTGCGATTTTAGCAAGGCGAGTAAGTTCAGGATAGGTTCTATTCGGTTGACTGAATTCGGCTCGTTTGTTTAAAAATGTACTATTTTTCAGTTTAAAATTTCGACGAATATAATCAAAGGAAAGTAGTCGAAATGTATCCCTAACAATTTCTCCCTTCTTGATTGTTTGCAAAAAATGGGTAGCATCATATTCTGAATAATAACCAGGAATTTCAGGAAACAACCGCACCACTTCCGTGCTATCTGCGACGGTGTAGGTATAAGTTCCTTTAGTAGAAATCGGTTCATCATGTACGTTTAATTGGTAGTCGGCGGTAAATTCCATGAAACCTCCAGCAATAGGTTGATTATTTTCATCTATTACTAGCCCTGCAAGTCGCATTGCGTTTTCAGGAAAGATTTCGCTACCTAGCTGAACTGCCCAAATATCCATATTATTTGTGCATTGATCGAAACGATGAAAATAACCCGTGCCAGTATATTCTGAAAAATAGCTTATTCCATAATCTTCAAAAATCGTATTTATCGGCAGCCCGATATTTTTAGGTTCATCTGCGGTATTCCAGTCCAGCGGCTTACTCATACTTGCGCTATACATATCACGCTCCCCTAAACCATCTACATGATCAGAAGTATAAAATAATAATCTACCGCCTAGTGCTACTACAGGTTTACCCTCTGCTGCATCTAGCGAATTTAGTGGTGTTCCTAGTGGAATTACGTCCCCATATTCATCCGTAGACGTTAGTTTAGCGTAAGCAAGATCAATTAACGGATAATCTTCTACAGTAGTAACCGCAGTATAATAAGCCATTAACATGGTAGAATCATCGGGCATGATCCAAGCATTACCTGCAAAGTGTGAGGGTGTACGCATTCGTTGTGGTTGCATCCATTTCCGTCCAATATCAGGACGATAGCTCTGATAAAGACTTCCCCCTGACTCTAATAACATCATTCTGCCATTATTACTTATTGATAGAGGCATCACATCTCTTGAAATAGAAAGCTCCTTTACGGGTATAGGCTTCGTCCATTCTCCCTTTTCTAGCTTAGAAGTCATTACCCTTGTTACGTCTTTAAAGTTATTCCTACGCATGAAAAACACCTCATCTGTTTCTCCCCATGACACCGCCCCATATTCATCTTGTTCTGTATTCCAAGCTGCGATGGGTTTTGGTTGTATGGGTTCTTTCTTTGCTTGTTCAATAAGTTCTTCATACAAGTCGAATAATTTTTGCTTTCCAATCTGAAATCGAAAAGAGGGATTGCAAACCATCGTATCAGGAAATAGAGGGCGAAAAACGTCAAGCGTAGATTGTACTAAGTCAAATTGGCTTTTCGTAGCATAAAAATTAAGGGCCGATTGTGCCAAATCAAATACGGTTTTGTGATGTTGATATTTTTCAGCTAAGTAGCGGATATTTTCTACCAACTTTGCACTATCTATCGGAGCGTTACAAAAGAGTAGCTGCCCTTGTAAATCTACCATCAATTGTATATCTTTTATTTGCTCTTGTTCTGTGTCATCTAAATCTTCTATATTCTCTTCTTCTATAAAAAAAATACAAAGGATTTGATTACAAATTTCTCCATCTAAAGCCGTGTGGGGATTATTTCTATGAAAGGCTAATAATTCCTTCAAATCATCCTTGCAAAGTACCTCTTGCACATCATCATACCAACAGTCTGCCACTATCGGATTATTTGGATATTCTTCTTTAAAGTGATCCATTCTGCAGTAAGATTGATCTAGTTGATAGATGTCCCAAATCTTCTTTCGTATTTCCCAAAAAGAAGAATAATTACTGACTAGTACTTTATCTGCGTATTGTTTTTGAATGATACTTGCATCCGTATAGGTAATATCAAAGGTTTCAAGCGGACTAAGTGCCTTACAAGAAAGTCCTTTTTCTGTACGGATTTCCTCCTCATCTATTGGTTTAATCTTACGAGCTTCCCACAATTGATCTTTTTCCCAATTAAAAACCTGGACCCTAGGATTGATTGTCTTATTCACAATGATTTTCCGTAGCGAATCTACCCGAAATTCTGACCAACAATCAGACTTTTCATCTAATGCAACTAATTCTTCCATCCGTCCTTGTACAGACATTCGTTCAAAAATACGCTCCTGCAAACCTTCTCTTGTTCTTGATACATTTGAGCGTGCAGCATCATATTTCCGCAGTTTTCGCATTTTACGAACAGATAAGCCTTTAAAAGATTCCTCCATATTGCAAAAATTATCACTAATGCCTAACCAAGAAAGTGTAGTAGGATCTTCATTAATAGCCATACGGTTTAAGTAATAGTCCGCACCTATTCCAAAGGTTTTATGCTTTTTTGCACGTTCTAAGAGTGGTTTGGCTTGTTTCATTTCCCCTTTCTTTATTAATCTTATGGCTTTAGGAAAACTACTACAAGCAGCAAGTAATGATAGGCTAAAAATAAATAGAATGGCTTTGGTTGCATTGCAGCCGAAAAAATTGAGTGTTCTCATTTGTCATACAATTTGTGTTCCACAATAGATGCTAAAGTGTACTATTCATGGGATAAGCATCTACTGTTTCCCTATTAAGTTTCAAAACGTGTATACAAAGTTATTGATTTTTTATTTGAAAACATCAACTATAGTCCAAATTTTAGTTTAGCAAAACAACAATTTACCAAAACTATTTTTATTGTAAAAAAAATAGCCTTTCAAAGAATTTATTACTCTGAAAGGCTATTTTTAGGGGATTTGCAGAAAATAATCTACCATTCCATTAAATCTCCTCCGGTCCTTCTCCCACAAAATCAGGTAAATAAGCATTTTCCTCGCAGAGCAGTGCAAGTTCTGCATCCACCCAAGGGCGCACTTCATGGATAATATCTTGTGGATAAAGTAAGTGAATATTTGGGCCAGCATCCAAACTGAAATAGACTGGATGTCCCGTATCCGCACGATAGGCACGAATGCGCTGAATCATTTCTAAGGTATTCGGTTGCATCAGCATATAGGATGGATTGGATGCCATCATAAGCGCGTGTAGCGTAAGTGCTTCGTTTTCTGCAATTTGTCCGAAGACTTCCAAATCACCTGAACGGAGCGCGCCCAATAAGCGTTGCATCCGCTGATTGGCTTGCTGATAACGTGCAGGCGCGTAAGGGTTTTCTTCCATCAAAGCATGCCCTGCTCTACTCGAAACGGGCTTTTCACTTCGACTGACTATCAAAATATCATCCTGATAGCTCTTGAAAATTTCGTGTGCTTCCTGGAAGGGTACAGCATACAAATCGGAACTTCCTTCCTGCAAAGCCGTTTCGCCCCACAAGCCTAAACCACCATAAATAGAACGACACGCACTACCCGACCCCAAGCGTGCTAAATAAGAAGCTTTTTGCTCAAATGCAGCATCATCACCAAGGCTATCAAAAAGCGTATCTTCTATACTACAGAGGCATAAAGCCAACGCACTCATGCTAGAAGCCGAAGATGCAATGCCTGCCGAGTGAGGAAAGGAATTTCCTGAATGCACGCGCAATTCCAATTGTCGGAGGAAGGGAAAAATTTCGGTTAATCCTTCTAGATAGCTTAGGATTTTTGCTCGAAAGGCTTCATTGGGTTCTTGATGAAAGAAGAACTCCAATTCAATGCCCTGATCGGTACTCTTTTTAGGAGCATATTCTACCAAGGTTTCCGTGAATGCGCTTTGTAAAGTGAAACTAATGGACGGATTGCGTGGCAATTGTACGCCATGTTTTCCCCAATACTTCACGATTGCCAAATTGGAAGGACTGCGCCAAGCTACTTTTCCTGGCTCTAAAGTGGATGTTTCTACTATTAATTTCGGATTCTTATAGTCTAGCATGAATTGTCGTTTTTGAATGCGCGAAATTAGGGAAAGTTTTCTGATTTAATGCACAGCTTATATTTTTACGGCTTGTTGGGTCATACTTGCTTCAATAATTGCTTCCACAATCCGAATATCACGCATGCCTTCTTCGCCTGGCACCAGCACAGGCATTTTCTTAATGATAGCAAGGGCATTGTCATCCATTTGTTTAGCCTGTTGATTTTCGATGGGTTTATTCAGCAAAATACCATCGCTTGTTTTGCCTTCTACACCGCTGTAGCTTTGCATCGGACTAAGTTCGTACCAGCCTTTCTCACTATCTACACGCAGTAGGTTCATGTTTTCGCCTACACTCGTTTTGCCATAGCCAATCAATCCATTCTCAAATTCCAATTCATAACTTGTCGTTTCGTCCACCTCTTTGAATAATTCAGGACGATTAGTATATTGTTTAGCTCTCAATACGCGTATGGGCTCCATGCCTGCTGCATAGCGAATACCGTTGATGGTATACACTCCCATGTCGTAGAGTGCGCCGCCACCCATTGCTTTTTGGTGTCGCCAACCCGTGCCACCACCACCTGCATAACCAGCAGTAGCTTCTATTTTTTGAATTTTTCCATAAGGCTTACTCCTCGCATATTCGATGATCGTTTGAGTATTTGGCTCATGTTGCATTCGATATCCAATCGAGAGTTTCCGTTTATTTTTAGCACAAACATCAATAATACTTTGACATTCTTCCACGGTCATTGCCATTGGTTTTTCGCACCATACATGCTTCCCAGCATTAGCAGCTATACTACTATACTTAGCATGCAAAGCAGTTGGTACAACGATATAAATCACATCTATTTCATCATTATTAGCGATGGTATGCATTGTATCATAACTATAAATATTTTGATCTTTAATTCCATATTTCTGCTGCCAAATGGGAATCTTATCTGGACTACCTGTCACTAAACCTGCGAGATAGCAATGCTTGGTTAATTGTAACGCAGGCGCGAGTTGTCCCCAACTATAACTTCCCAAGCCAACTAAAGCGATTCCAAGTTTATTTGGATTTTTAGTAAAAGAATTTCCTTTCGATTTAGCATTTCTATTACAAGCTCCTACAGCCAGCGCAAAACCAGACAAAGAGGTGTAGTAAAGAAATTTTCTTCTATTGAATTCCATCGCTTATTTTTTGGTAAAAATCCCAATACGAATCCATAAGTGCATAGAGATTAGCACTTATGGATTGTATATTCAAATTTCTACTTTTATCCTCGCAATAGCTTAATTACCTTCCCTTCTTGCTCTCCTATTTTGTAACGCAAGAAATAAATGCCTTTGGGTAAATCAGGCGTTTCGAGGCGCAAGTAGACATCTCCTATGGCTTGCTTTTGCGTTTGTAGCAATTTACCTGCTGCATCAAAGAGTTCAAATTTTACTTCTTCCTCTATAAAATTATTGAAGGTAACATCAATGAAATTCGTAAATGGATTCGGGAAGGTCGTGAATACATCTGTACCTTCTATATTTCGGCGTACTACTACGGTAGGAGAGGTGAATTCATGATAATAGTCCCGGCTTCGATTTTCATTGATAGAGCGCACTCGATAGAAGTATAAATCTCTAGCTCCTATCACCGTTTCGCTATAATTGTTTACTTGACTGGACACACGTCCTTTAGCATCTTGTTTATTTCCTACGACTTCGAAGTCACGCCCATTCAAAGAGCGTTCCACGATGAATTCATCGGCATAAAATTCAGGCTGTGTTGTCCATTCTACTGTCACAGCATCGGAGGAACTATAGAAAGCATTGATAGCTACTATATTAGTTTCTAGTTTGCCATCGAATTTTGTAATTTCTACATCATCAATTGCTATGCCTGGGTGGTTGCCTGTGTTCTCCGACTTAAAGACCACTCGGAAAGCAACATCGCGCTGTCCGCTTAGGTAAGTCACATCGGTGAAGTATTTTGTCCAACTGGTGGTTGAGTTAGCAAAATAAGGCGTACCAGTATCAAAAGCACCGCTATCGAGATTTGTGTTTTCGAAGTCGTACCAATTACTTGCTTTTTCGCCTAGTATTCGCCACGATTTTCCCTTATCAATGGAATATTCCACTAAAAAGCCATCAAAGCCATTTTGGATGAAATATTTCCCCCAAAAACTAAATTCATAGATTCCATCTTCTGAAAAATCATAGTTTGGTAAGTATAAAATACTATGCGAATTCGGTGCATAGAAGTTTTCTTCTAGTCCTATCACGAATGCATTTTCGCCACTATGCGTGCCATCTTTTCCTACAAAATCAGTCTTACCGCGCTCCCAGCCTGTTCCGCTTATCGTATGCACGCCATAGTCTTCGGTTCGGCTTTCAAAATCGCCGCTATAATCTGCTTCACCTTGCTGGTATGGCAATACTTTGTCTGGCAAAATTTTGATGGATGTTCTATCACTCACTTCCTCATTGATGGTGAGTGACACATCGTAATTGCCTATTTTATCATAAGAATGAATTGAATATTCTTCCGTAGAAGTAGCACCATCTCCAAATTCCCAAAAGAACGATTCTGCACCTAAAGATTGTAGTCCATTAAACTCAATTTGGCCATTTAGATAACCTATCCGTTGCAAATCAAAAATCACTTTTGGATCAGCGAAGACATCGCAAGTGAACATTCCACGTCCATGCGTAGCAGCGAGTATCATCTTATCCGATTCACGCAATTGTAGCATATCTATACGCGTGATAGGGGAACCTTTGCCCAAAGCTGGCGGTATCCAAACGGTATTAGCACCATCCAATTTTTCAGTAAACCACACGCCTCCTTCTGTAGCGATGATTGCTTGTTGGTTATCATCTGGTGCAAATAAGCCCCAACGAACAGGCATATCAGGAATATTTCCGTTTGCTTCTTCCCAAGTCACGCCTCCATCTTTACTTTCAAAAATATTACCTCGCGCGCCATAATTGGAAAACGTAACAAGCAGGTGGTCAGCATCGTTTTTATCTATATTAATACAAGAAACAGCACTACTCCCATTTGGAATAGAAATTTGCTCAGCTGTAGCGTCACCATTGGCATTGTCTATTCTATAAATACCCCGCGTGCCAAATGCACCTATATAAATTCGATGGGGGGTAGTAGGATCTGCTATGATAACAGAAGTAAGACCACCTATATTAAAGTTAGGAACATCATAAAATTCGATACTTCCTGTTTCCACATTCCAGCGCATATAGTCATATCCTGTGCTATCCGTTTGGGCATACAAAATATTAGCATCATTATCATAGTCCGAAGGATTCACGAAACTTCCTTGCGAAGATGCACCACCACCAAAGCCTTTTCCGCCATCTGTGGAGAGTCCATAGTTGCCAAATTGCGAGGAAACAATTTGATATTGGGGCTCATTTTGGTCAATATGACAAAGCATACCGTCACCACCACGTACATTTCTTGCATTGGCTATATCGCTGTCGTCTAGTTGCAAAGAGTTATTATCTTGCGTCCCACCTAGTATATAATTGGAAAAAGCGTCAGGGTGCATTGCACCTGCATAAAACTGAGTGACATTGTAGCCTAAATTTTTATTTTCTACTTGCGGTGCAGAACCATTATCACTGCGCCATACACCTCCATCGTTTCCAAAATAGATGCGCGCTCGTCGTTCTGGATCGAAAACGACAGTATGCTGATCGACGTGCATATTATTCGCGAAGCGATTCCAACTGATTCCGCCATCTAAAGAACGAAAAATCGGTACGCCAGCTGCTATCACATGTTGTGGATTAAAAGGATCGACTGCAATATCAAGATCGTACCAAGCTTGCCCATTAGTGAAATCACCATTGCCGCCTACAAAGCCTAGTTTTTGCCAGTTTTCACCACCAGTCTGTGTACGATAAACTTGAGTAGCTGCGCCACCACTAGCTCCTATCAAATAAATAATTTCTGGATTGGAAGGCGACACGGCCATTTCGATACGGTTTGCGCTTCTTGGAAAATTGGTGATTGTACTCAAATCTAACCAACTGCTTGCATCCCCATTATCTGATTTATAAATTCTATTAGAAGTAGAAGCATAAAGGGTGCGGTTTTTTTCGATATAAACTACATCATAAATATCATCTACCGCAGCAAAACCGACTCCTAGCACTTTTTCCCATGTTTCGCCTCTATCGCTAGAGCGGTGCAAACCTCGATTTCCACCAGCATAGAGATCTCCCGTTTCCGGATGCACGAGCATGGTACGGATATTGGTTAGGGGACTATTCACCGTAGAGGTTAATAATTCCCAGTTTTCGCCTCCATCTTCAGAGCGGTACATCCCAAGTCCATTGATTGCATCCCCATTCGGATACGCTTCTCCTGTACCGAAGTACATCAAGTTTGGTTCGTTAACATCTTGCGCCATAGCACCTATGGATAGATTTTCAAGATAATCGCTTACTTTTTGCCAATTCGGTAAGCTTGCATTGGCATTATCGAGCTTCCATAAGCCACCACCTACACCACCTGCCCAAATAGTGTTGCCCGAAGGATCATTCTTGTCGATAAGAATGGTACGTGTGCGCCCTCCTATATTTTTTGGACCGCGTTCTCGGAAGCGCGCTTGGGTGAGGTTATTTTTTGATTGCGCAAATTCTTGTTGTAGCTGGCGCGTCTGAGCCATTACCTTTATCATACGTTCCGTAGGCGGATAGCCTAAATCAGCATCTTTAGTACGTTCAAAATTATCTTCAAAGGCTAATGCTACACGTTGCGCTTTGGAGAGTTTCTTTTCTTGAGTGAATAAATCTTCTTTTTGCGTATCTGTGGTAAAGAAATAAGTCGCACCAACTAGGGCAACCGTAAGCAGCAAAAAAGTAAAAAATCGGGTAGTTCTTTTCATCTCGAAATTAATTTGATTGTAAGTAACAGGATGAATATGCGAAACAAAAGGAATATAAGCTTCGCTATATAAGACCAATACATAGTCAGTATTTCCATTATTCTGGAATGCTTTTTTCTTTATGCCGCGTTATTTTTCTTTGTCAGTCAAAAGGATGCCGCAGAAACCTGTCTACCGACAGCAGGAATGCTTTGCCTAAGAAAAAAATCATTATCCAGCTTAATAGAACTAATAACTATGGATTGATATAAGTAGTAGAACATTGTAAATTTAGGGACTTTAGCTCGATTTTGAAGTCTATTGAAGGTAAAAAGAACGTCAGGAGGGCTGCTTTTAAGGTTTTAAGGTAATTCGTTAACGAAAAAAGCCACCGAAACTTCGGTGGCTGACACTAGCTGGATATAAACTTTACTAGAGTTTAGTACCGCACAACGACTATTCGCTGCACATGTACCTCTCTTCCTACCTTCCAATGCATGGTATACATGTCACTGGTTAGATCATGTGTATTAAGTTCAATACTATTCGTTCCTTTATCTTTTATGCCAAATTTATAATTTCTTACTGGCTGACCAGCACTGTTCAATATGCTTAGGCGCACATTGGCAGGGCGTGGGAGTCTTATTATAGTTTTCAAGTAGTCATCCACTACATTACCATGCGTTTCCACCTGTACTATAGAGGCATCTATATCGCCACCTCTACCTTCTATTTGATTAGGATCTACTTCTATTAATGGAAATGTACCGCCATTAGGAAGGGCTACATAAAGCTTGAAAGTAGGATGCGCACCATCCATATTGCCAGAAGTATATACTACTGCCGAGCCGCCTTTCCAGAAGCCAAAGCGCGCCTCGTAGGATTTAAGAATGTTTTCACCATCCGATAAATCGAAGCGATAGGTAGTTGGCGCGAAAGCGAAATACGAAGTATAATCGCCATATGCTACATCTCTGTGCAGCGTCGTACCATCTACCATAAAGTCTAATGTTGGAGTAGTCGCTGTACTATTCGCAAACAGTAAGGCTACTTTCGTATTAGCACTCGCTTCTTGCATGCCGTTGTTATAAACGTCAAGCGATATAGTATTAGGACTATCGCCATTTAGCATCATTACATAGTTTGCATCGGCTTGTAATGTCATCGGAAACTTCTTGTATACATCTTGCACTGAAGTACTATTTTTCGGCGCGATACCTATTGTAATTTCCTGCTTGGCTGCTAATTCTAAAAAGGGGGTAGCTGTCCTAAAAACAAAGTTATCTCTAAGCTTTTTATCATTCAGATAAATATCCACATTATCAATGGTTG
>CALGLY010000269.1 GCA_937959095.1 uncultured Saprospiraceae bacterium | reverse complement strand
AAAATCGTAATATGTAAATGACTGATAAAGTCATCATTTTTTTCAAAAAATCGATTTTGTAATTGTAAAAAACTTCAATTTTTGAATTTTATCAATGAGTTACATATTATAAAAACGACTTTTCGTTCGCCCTAATTCATTCCTTTACACTATTCCTTATAAAAGCCCTATTTTTGACAAAAATAAGAATAATGACACGAAATAGAATCATTCTTTTAGGTATAGTAGCAGCCCTTATTATCATGCAATTTATAGGGATAGATAAGACCAATCCGCCTGTAGAAGCATCGAAGGAATTTATGACACTTATGACTCCACCCACAGAAATAGCGACTATGCTAAAAGCATCTTGCTATGATTGTCATTCGCATGAAACGACTTATCCTTGGTATTCCAATGTAGCACCTGTCAATTTTTGGCTGAAAGGACATGTCCGAAATGGCTCAAAAAAACTCAATTATTCGACTTGGGGGAACTACGAACCGAAAAAAGCAGCCCACAAACTAGAGGAATGCGCCGAAGTGTTAGAAGATAAATGGATGCCTTTGAAATCCTATACGTTTATGCACCCTGCAGGAAAATTGAGCGAGGAAGATAGAGCTACTTTAATCGCTTGGTTCAAGGAGCAAGAAGCTGCTTTGCGTGCGAAGATTTAAGATTATGCCACGTAATCGGTTAGTGTATTTACTCCTCACGCTTAGCACTATTGCCATTGGCTTATTTTCGCGGACTCGGTTTATTCCCGACTTCATTTATCCGTATTTAGGGGATTTTCTTTATTGCTTGATGTATTTTTTCCTCTTCGGATTGCTGTTTCCACGGCTTGCGAGTTGGAAACTGGCAGCAATGAGTACCCTGTTTTGCTATGCTATTGAAATGACGCAACTTTGCCAAGTGGATTGGTTGAACGCCATCCGCAGCTATCGCTTAGGGGGCTTGATTCTGGGCTTTGGTTTTCTTTGGAGTGATATAGTAGCCTATACCTTGGGTGGCTTGTTTGGATATGCATTAGAACGTTACCGCATCTGATATGAATTTTGAAATTAATTTATTCATTCTGTTTATGCTTGTGGGAAGCGTGCAAGGATTATTCTTGGCTTCCATCTTAATGCTGAATAAGCGATTTAAGAAAAAATCGAATGTCCATTTAGCTATTTTCATACTCGCCTTTTCGCTCTCCAATCTGCACTATATAGGTCATGCGATGGGCATCATGAAGGCATATACTTGGCTAAACTACCTTAGTTTTCCTTGGACATTTCTAATTCCTGTCGAGTTTTATTTATTCATTAAATACTTATTGCGCCCTAGTCATAAACTATCCGTAGCCGAAAAGTGGTTATATCTTCCTTTTGGCATTCAGTTGGTTTTTCATCTCGTTTTGTTCTTCCTAGATTTTTATAATTCAACTGTTCTAGAGACCTACAAAGACTTAATTTTTCTCCTTGATATACGACTAGAAACCATCTTGTCGCTACTGCTCAATCTAATTTTCGTTCCAAGCATCTATCGGATGATTCAGGCTTATGAAAAGGATTTGAAAGCGAATTATTCTGAAATTTCAAAGAGTAGCGTTCAATGGATAAGGCGATTGGTTTTGGTTTTGATTGGCATTTGGATTATCTGGGCAGTGCCTGCTATTTATCAAATCATTACAGGTATCATTACCCCACTCTTGGATTTTTTCTTGTGGGTAATGATGTCGATTTGCATTTACTGGATTGGATACGAAGCTTATTTGAGATTCGATATTTTTCAGCCAAAACAAGCTTTTCCCTCTAAAGAAAATAAAGAAGCTCCTGACACCTCTGATAAAATAGAGCATCATTTCAATAGAATGCGCGCTATCATAGAAGATGAAAAACTATATAGCAATCCAGAGTTTGATTTATCGATGCTTGCTGAAAAGTGCGAAGTGAGTGCCAATTATCTTTCGCAAATTATCAATAAAAATTCAGGACAAAATTTCTATAATCTCATCAATCAATACCGAGTAGAGGAGGTTCAAACGATTCTCTTAGACCCCGATTTTAGTCATTATAGTATTTTGAGTATTGGACTAAAGGCAGGGTTCAAGTCCAAATCTAGTTTCTACAAAGTATTCAAAGAGAAAACAGGACTAACGCCTTCTCAATATCTAAAGAAAAATCGTCCTTTGGCAACTGCTTCGCACGAAGATGGAGTGCAATAAATTTTTGAAATTACGACTCGGATACCTATTGTGTTTGGCTTGAATTCCTATTCAAGCGAAGCTTCCCCCTTTTGAAAAACTTAGTACATCAACCCAAAATCCCGCCTAAAAACAGTCCTACTAGCTTGAATTAAAGGATTTGAGACATCAACTTGCCCATTTTTAGAATTAATTAAGACTGTGTCTCCTCGGTCTTAACAGCCTTTCTTTTCATCCAACTATATATTTGTTTCATCGTCTACACAATTTGGATTTTCGACAATCCCGCCTGCTCCGCGAAGGGGGGTGTCAAAGCGTCCAGAATTTATTAAAAACATAAATAGACATGAAAAAGATACTGATTGTTTTTCTTCTACTAGGATTCCTACTGACCTCTTGTAATGATGATGAGGGTGGTGGGTTTATTATTAATCGTCTAATTCTAAATGTACAATTTCCAGAGCTACCTGTCCCTCCCGATAACCCCTTGACAGATGAAGGCGTGCAGCTAGGCAGAATGCTTTTTTATGAAAAGCAACTTTCTAGCACCAGCACTATTTCCTGTGCCTCTTGCCATCATCAGGAATTAGCCTTTTCAGATTCCAATCCTGTTTCCTTTGGGGTGGATGATAGGGTCGGAACACGCCAAGCGATGCCCCTATTCAATTTAGCCTATACAGAAAATGGCTTTTTCTGGGATGGTAGAACGGATATTTTACGCCATCAATCGTTACAACCTATCCAAGATGAGTTAGAGATGGATGAAAGCCTAGCCAATGTCATCGAAAAACTATCCAATGAGGAAATGTATCCAAATCAGTTTGCTTTAGCTTTTGGCGATAGGAGTATCACCGAGGAACGAATTGGCTTGGCACTCGAACAGTTTTTGACTTCTATGGTTTCTGATAATTCAAAGTACGATCAATTCAAGCGCGACGAAGTGGAGCTGACCGAAAGTGAACTAAGCGGGCAGCAGTTATTTGTGGTAAAGAACTGCATCAATTGCCATCTCCGATTCAACTTTGATGATGATGAAAATAGATTCCTCAACAATGGTTTGGATGCAGAGGAGGACATCCAGGATTTTGGGCGAGAACTTGTCACGGGAAATCGACAGGATCGGGCAAAATTCAAAGTGCCTTCGCTTCGGAATATCGAAGTAACTGCGCCTTATATGCACGACGGCAGATTTCAGACCCTAGAGGAAGTCCTAGATCATTATGCTTCGGGCGGGAAAGCAAGTCAAACGACGGATGGTTCTGTAAGAGGTGGCTTTGACTTAACGAACGACGAAAGAAGAGACCTCATCAACTTTTTGAAGACGCTAACCGATGATGATTTTTTAACGAATCCTGAATTGGCTAGTCCGTTTTAATAAACAAATAAAGCATTTGAAGAGAAAAAAGTCACATCTGGTGTTGTACCTTCATTAGTTATTATCAAGTCTTTCGATAAAATACGACATTATGAGAATACAACTTAAACTAGCTGGTCTTTTACTTTTCATCTGTTCTGCTTGTACGCCTACACTTACTAAGGTCTTTTCGGAAAGTAAGCCAGGGCAAGCCGTTATTCAGCACGAAAACGGCACCTTTAGCAAAGTACTCGATACCAAAGAAGCCTTCGCACAGCTACGAAGCAATGAGAAAATCCACCTTAGCACTGGACGTGTAGAATTGCTTGAACCATTGGAACTTAAAGGCTTAGAAAACATTCAAATACTTGGCGATAAAACCGCTTTAGTGGCTAAAGTAGATATGCCTGTTGTCACCTTCAAAGAAGTAAAAAATGTGAAACTACGCGACCTTCTGGTAGTACATGAAATAGGCGAATGGTGTGCTCAAAATTGCGTGGAGTTTTATTCTGCTTCCGATTTGGATATCCAAAATTGCAAGTTTGATGGTTCGGGCTACTTTGGTTTGGCTCTTACGAATGTGAATAAAGCGACTATTGAAAATAATAAATTCTTCAATTGCGAATATGGGCTTGCCGTTTGGAGTTCAAGTAACTTATTGGTACGAGGAAATAGCTTTAGCAAAAACCGAGATAAGGATATTATGGTGAATGATGATTCGCCCTTTAGTAATGATTATAAAAAGGAAAATACTTTTTTGAAGGAATAACATTCGCTTGATTTATTCTTATAATTTAGCCGCTAATGGGACTTGTCCGCCTTTGGCGGAAATTAGCGGCTAAATTGTTCTTTCTCCTAAAATCAACAAACCCTTAATACTCAAACTCCAATTTCTCGCTCGGATAGCCAAAAAGGCACTTTTCCTTAATCGCATCCGCTACTTTGCGCGATACCATTTTTTCCCAATCATCTTCGTCATTATTAATCATCTGTAAGACACTGGCAGAAAAAATGTGCAGAATATTTGGATCGTGTTTCTCGATATTTACAATTTGCTTGTTATCAATAAGGTGCTTGTAGAGGAACTTTACGCCTTCTGGCACAGGTAAATTTTCGACCGTCATTAGTTCCTCAC
>CALGLY010000268.1 GCA_937959095.1 uncultured Saprospiraceae bacterium | reverse complement strand
CTGGTTATGAAGCCCGATTTTGGAACGAAGAAAACTGGAAAAAGAAGCAGTCATAAATGCAAAGAAATTTCTGTTACAGTGTATTACATTCCCATTACTTATTTTTAAGACGCCTTGACAATTGATTTCACCTCCTAAATTAAGAGACACAATTGAGCTAAAAACTCCCTTCGAGTGTACTTTATAGATTAATCCTATCACCAACTTTTATGCAATTGCTATATTCCCTTAAAGTTTCCTACTTTTGTCGCATAAACAAGCGATGTGGCATTTCGTGTACTTAGTAACAGTCAAATACTAACTTCTCGATTTGGACTATTGACTATCGCATTTATATTATTATTTAATGGAGCAAAGGGATAGTTTGTTAGGTGTTGTAAGCACCATTTTTGAATATATTCGTTATATCATTACTGTTTGTGCTATCGTGGCTATCGGTAGCATTATAGTGGTATTGCTGTTGCCAGTTTATTATCAATCATACACTACTTTTCTGTCAGTGAATCCTGATTTACTGACAGAGCGGGGCTTATTCGGAACAACTACTAGAGATCCGCAGCCTTTTGGTACGAATAATGATAATGATCGCCTCATTAGTATTGCAGAATCAGCCGAATTGCAAAATTATCTGATAGAAGAATTTGATTTGTATGAGCATTACGATATAGATACGAGTAGTGCGAAAGCACCTTATTATATCCGATTGGCTTTGGCAGATCTTTTTGAAGTGAAGCGCACCAAAATGGATGCCATACAGCTATCTATAGAGGATAAAGACCCTATCATTGCGACAGCAATGACAAAGGCAGCGCGCCTCAAAATAGATAGTATCAACCTACACATGGTAAAAGCCCTCCAACAAAGCCAAGTCAATACTATAGAGCAAAGTGTAATAGAAAAACAACACCTCTTAGCAATATTGAGTGATAGTACTCAAGCTCTACGGAGTCGCTATGGAGTTTATAATATTGATTCACAGAGTGAATCCTTATCTGCTCTCATTATAGCACGCAAAGGAAAATTGACGAGTTCCGCAGCGCGCCTAGAAGCCCTCAAGAGTAACCGACGCGCTAGTCGAGATTCTATAATGTACCTAGACGCTACTGTAAAAGGAATAAAGAAAGAAGTAGAAGCCTTGCAAGTAGAAATGGAAAAATTTAATCAAGGTATGTCGAAGGTGCAAGCTTTGGAGGAAGAATATGAAGAGGCTTCTATGCAGGTGATTTATCAGAAAGAACAACTGAAAAAATTACGTACTGTGCAAAAATCCTCGCTTTCCTCTATTTTTTTATTAGATGAAGCAGCCGTACCAGTTGTGAAATCGCGCCCGGTTCGTTCTTTGCTTGTAATAGCAGCCACGCTTGCCGCTTTGGTTTTTAGTCTTATCGGAGTACTTATTTTTGATCATTACAAAGAGGTAAATTGGAAAGAGGTTTTTCGAACAAATGGATAATTAACAATTGTCTAATTATCTGATTACTTACTTGTATCGTTCTCCGACAAATTCCGTGGGCGAATAAAAAGTAAGCACAAAAACGCCTGATTAATAGTGTTGTGATTGCTTTTTATTCGGCTTTGTCACGGGATTTGTCGGAGAACCACTTGTATTTGCTCTACTCATTTCAGGAAAAGAATAAAAGTCCTATAATAATCCGTTATCTTTACGGAAGTAATATAAGTTACGAACTTATTTCGTACACATTCTTATCTACAGACCGATTTATTGAAAATGATGAAGCCAATGCGTTCATTAGTTTTAACTTTATTTTTATTGGGAATTGGTAGCCAAACCAATCTCTTTGCACAATGCAATACGTTTTTGGTTTCTAGCCCTCATATTATACAAACGAACTGTGGTGGAACAGCGAATGTATGCACCACGCTTGCCTCCGATGATGAAACTAGCACTCGCTTCCTACTCGATAATCAACCTATAAATACAACAAGTCCTTGTGCTTTTGATACCCTTCGATATTATCCACTTAGTGGCATTATTGCTATTGGAAGCTTTGCCCCTTACTATCTCAATGATTGGGAAATAAATGGGACAAGTTATTCTACAGAATTTATTTACGTCTCCCAATTAATAGATTCTATGAATGTTTGGGATCCAAATGGAAATTGGCGATTTCGATTTGTAGATGGAGCGATTTTTGGCGGCAATCCTCAGAATGAATACAGTGATTTAGATATTGATATCATCATCAATAATACAACCATAAGTTCAGATTATACTATAGATCTTATTCCTACGCACTTAGGAGTAGAATTGCCTTTGGGTTTACATCTTTTGGTGGCTTGGAATATCGCAGAGCAATGTCGCGATAGTTTGGTTGTGAATGTAGTATGTACAGAACCTTCCAGGCTAAGTCTGACATTAGAACAAGGACAAAGCCGTATTATTTGCTTAGAAACCAACGAATTAATTAGGGAAGTAGATGATATTAGGAATATTTCCGTTTCGCCACAACATTATACATGGGAAGACGAGTCGGAGGCTTGTGTGCAATTCAATGGGCGAAGTATTGGTAGCGATGTAGCGCAGCTTGTGATATGTGATGAGTTTGGGATATGCGATACGACGCGAGTAAATATTGAGGTGAGAGAACCCATGAACCGTACCTATTATCGAGCAGTATTGGTAGGGGCAGAATCCGAATTTTGTGTAGATCGAGCGGTTATAGCTATGCCTAGTCCTATTGAGCAATTTTCTGAAGCCTGTGGGGGTGATGGAGGTATTTTGGAAGCAGCATATAATATAGATGACCTCTGTGTGAACTATAAAGGGGTAGCAAAAGGCAAAACCGAGGAGTGTATTCAAATATGCGACCGCTTTGGCAATTGTGATACGCTTTCCTTAAATGTGAATGTGGTAGAGCCAACGCTGGTGTATGATACCTTGCTGGTAGGAGCAGAAACAGGGAGTTATTGCTTAGATGTTTCCGCTTTCGATATGGAAAGCCTGCGGGTAGAACGTTCCTGTATACGTGAAAATAGCATTATTAAATTTAATGAAAATACGCTATGTTTCTCCTACGAAAGCGAAACTATAGAAACTGATAGTACTTGTGTTTGGTTAATTGATGACGCAGGAAATGCGAGCTATATTGTACTGAAAGTGGAGGTAAGTAGACCCGTTCCATCCATTGTGCGAGATTCTGTATTTATCAATCAGAGTATGGAAATCTGTATCAATCGAGATGAATTGCCAGGGCAATTGCGAACCATCGAAAATCTCTGCCCAGAGAATGCAGGAACTGCTATAGAAATAGTTCCAATTTCGGAAGATTGTGTAGAGGTAACAGGATTGCAACTCGGCGAAGGCGAAGGCTGCTTTGTGTTGTGTGATAATTTTGGCTATTGCGATACGACCTATCTCCGTATCCGAGTCGTGCCCTATTTAGAATTTCCTATAGCAGAGGATGATTTTATCAGTACGAATCAAAGTACAAGTATACAAATCCCAATTCAAATAAATGATAATATACTCGGTGGAGTTGAACGTATTCGCATTATTGTACCGCCCCAATATGGGCAAGCCTATGTGGAAACAGACGGGCAAGTGACTTATGTTCCCGATTCGAAAAACTGTATCGGAAGCGATATGTTTCAGTACGAAATTTGTAATAGTGTGGGCTGTGATGTAGCAACGGTAAATGTAACGGTTACTTGTGCGGGAGTAGAAATTTTTACTGCCATGTCGCCAAATGGAGATGGCTTAAATGATGCCTTATTTATTACCAATATTGATGCTTATCCAAATAATACTCTAAAAGTTTACAACCGTAGAGGCGCATTGGTGTATGAGCAAAACAATTATCAAAACGATTGGTTTGGTACTTGGGATGGACGTATACTGCCTGATGGCACCTATTTTTACCTCTTAGAAATTGAAGAGAATGGTGTAGAACAAGTTCATCGTGGCTATGTGGAGCTACATCGTTAAGGCAAAACGAAAGAATAAATTCAACAAACAATTAAACTCAAGTCTTCAAGCATGAAGCATCTTTTTTTTCTCTTCTTATTAGGAATTCTTTTTTCCACCTGCCAATCCGAGACGGATTATCAGCGGATGCTTCGCCAAGAGATGGCAAAAGGCATTCGGATGGATAGCGTTTATCTAGATGTCTACCTAGGTATGCCACAGCAAGAATTTTATGACTATTGCTGGCGCATGAATAAGGAGAACAAGATGATGCAAGGACCAAGCAACATCACCGTACAGGTAGATATGAGTGACACCCTAAGCCACCCTAGCAAAATGTTCTTTTACCCGACCTTTGTAGATGGAAAAATAGCAAGTGTACCAATGAATTTTGCCTACGATGCTTGGTCTCCTTGGAATAAGCAACTCGCTACAGACAGTCTGCTGCTCGATGTAGTGGATGCGCTAGGTAGGTGGTATGGCGATTTTACGCGCATGGGAGATGAAGAACGTGGTTATGTGTATGTCCGTATAGATGGCAATCGGCAAGTGAAAATATTTAAGCAAGATTTAAAGCATGAAGTCAAAGCTGTCGTTTCCGACCTAAGTGTAGATAAAGCGAAACGCGAAGCTGCAAGCAACGGTGGTTGACGGTTAGTTGTCTTTGACAAGCTTGATTTTAGTAACCTATTAGAAATACCAAAATTATCCAGCCAATATGAGAATTTATTATTTCTTGATACTACTTGCGATTATTCTTCAATCCTGTAATGCTATTAATAGTAAAGATGAATTTGAAAGAAAGCTTTTAGATTCCGATTTAATCGTATTAAAAAAGTGGGAAGGTTTCTACAATAAATTACTAAGCGATAATTACGCTGAGGGCAGTTTTGAAGCAAGTACAAAAAGCTTTTTGAATCATATATTAATAGATAATTCCCGCCAACTAAAATACAATAAAAATGAACTATGCAGATTAATAGATGATTACAGAAATAGCACACTAGAACATAAAATAATAAATTTGAAGTATGATACAGTCTATGAAGTTATTGCTGAATCAGAAGTAATCATTACAATAGATCAAGAAGGGAATAAAGATTTTACAGCGTTTGGAGACGTTGAAAATATAAAAGAGACTCAAGAAGGAAAAATGCACCAACTATTCATCAAAGATTCTCTGGTTTTAGAATCTGAAGAATATATAGGTTTTAACATTGGGATATTTCCACCAGGGCATACTTTATCAGATGAAATAAATGAGATTAGAAATCAGGGCTACTTCAAGGACGTATCTGAAAGTAGTTTCATAAATACCCTTAAATCCTTAGAAAACAAATCTATTGATATAGAAGGATATTTGGAAGAAAGAGGTGTATATGGTGGGACATATGGATATCAAAGGATAGGGCATTTTTTCTTGAAAAATGAAGAAATAAATTTTAACGAGAAATTTATAAAAAGAGTAATTGTTTTTGAAATAGTTATGAAGTATTTCGAAAGAAACAATGACTGCTAAACGTGGCGACACTTAGCCGAGATTGCCTTATTTAGGTTTAGTTATTTCATTTATCATCCCTCTAAACACAATTTCGTGTAAAGGTACGACTGAATACCAATAAAGTCTTCCTAATAGTCCATGCGGTCTGAAGGTTGCTGTTTGTATCAATTTATTTTCCTTTATTTTAAATTCCAACCAAGCTTCACCAGGTACTTTCATTTCTGCAAACAAGAGCAATTTTCCTTCTTTTTTATTGGCATAGATTACTCTCCAAAAATCCAATGCATCTCCTGCTTCTAGATTTGTAGGGCTCGTTCTTCCTCGTCTTAAACCTACACCACCAAATATTTTATCAATATAACCTCGTAGCTTCCATAAGCCATTTGCAGCATACCATCCATTTTCTCCTCCAATACTCCATATTTTGCCAACTGTATCTTTACGTGATACAAAGTCCCTTTCTCTAATGTCTTTAAAACAGCCATAATTAGGGACATCAATAAAATCAGAAATATTTATTTTTTTAATACCACTTATTTGAGAATCTTTCCAGCTAGAAACTATTTGATTACTTTCAATTTTTAAAAATGCTCGTTGTATTGTTTTGATGTATTTTTCTGGATTGACTTCTAAAATATCATTAATCTTATTATCTCGACAAACAACCTCAACTTTCATACTTTCAACCAGTGAGGTAGCCAACTTATATGAAGTAGATGTAACAAAATACAACCAATATGATGATAACTTTGGAGTCATAACTGGTACGGTATATATCCATCTTCTCAATCGTCTAACTTTAGCAAAGTCAAGTAACATCTCTTTATAACTAAGAATATCTGGTCCACCAATATCAAAATTTTGGTCATAGATTTTTTCATTCAGAAGTGATTTTTCAAGAAATTCGATCACATCTCTAATGCCTATTGGCTGACATTTTGTATTTAACCACTTGGGGGTAATCATTAGAGGCAATTTCTCGACCAAGTCTCTAATGATTTCAAAGGAGGCACTTCCTGAACCTACAATAATTCCTGCTCGTAAAGTTGTTAAGCTAAATCGGCCATCGTTTAATATATTTTCTACATTTTTTCGCGATTCCAAATGCTTTGATAAATTATCCTCATTAACTATTCCGCTTAAATAGATTACTTGTTTTACACTCGTCTTATTTAGATACGTTGTAAAATTAATTGCTGTAATTTCTTCCAGTCTATCATAGTCTTTTGAACTTGACATAGAATGAATTAAATAATAGGCAGCGTCAATATCTTGAGGAATATTTACTAATGATTCTTCATCTAAAAAGTCTATTGTAATAATTTCTATGAAGGGCTTAATTGATTTTGGAGGATTAAATCGTTTAGGATCCCTAACGCAACAGATCACATGATGACCATTTTCGATTAATACTGGTAGTATTCTTTTTCCGATATAGCCAGTTGCTCCTGTCAATAATATTCTCATATTTTTTCTTTGTACTCCACCCTTTAAGTGCCCCCTTAAGGCTTAATGTAGAACGGAAAGAACAAGATAAAACTACTGCCTTTACCCAAGTCACTTTTCACATCTATCGTTCCTTTGTGCGCCGTCATCATCGCTTTCACATAACTCAAGCCTAGCCCGAAGCCCTTCACATCGTGTAAATCGCCCGTATGAACGCGGTAAAACTTATCGAAAATATGTTTTCGAGCTTCTTTACTCATTCCCATGCCTCTATCTTTTATGATGACTTCTACCCCATTCGGCACATTGCGCGTATGCACAGAAATTTCAGGATTGTCTGGGGAGTATTTATTGGCATTATCGAGCAAATTATTAATAATATTAGAAATGTGTGTCATGTCACCCTCTACCAGTGCGCGTTCTGCTTTTAGGTCAGCATAGGCTTTGCCATCGCGTTTTTCTACTTGTAGCCCGATATTTTGCACCGCAGTTCTAATCACTTCATGGAGATTCACTCCTACCAATTTTAGACTGAAATCTTCTTTATCCAAACTCGCCATTTGGAGTACTTTTTCCACTTGGCTATTCATTCGGCGATTTTCTTGCTTAATGATATTCGCAAAACGCTGTACTTTATCTGGATTGCCCGAAATCATAGGGCTATTGATAGAATCCGCCGCAAGCGAGATAGTCGCGATAGGCGTTTTGAATTCGTGCGTCATATTGTTCATAAAGTCGGTCTTCATTTCAGATAATTTTTTCTGCTTGAAGACGACATTGATCGTATAAATGAAACAATACATCATGATTCCTGTGAAGAGAATAGATGCCAAAATGTTGAGCCATACTTTACTCCATACAAAGCCCGTGATATTTGGAAAAAATATCATAAGCATTCCAGGTGGTTTTCCTGTCCTAGAGAATAAACTTACTTGATAGTCAGAAGTATGAAGGTTTTTAACCCCTGGCAGAAAACTTTTGGGACTATCATCTTTTGCTGTATAGTAGCCATCCCTCACCACGAAGGTGTTGTCAGGAATAGAGAAAACACCATAACTATAATCAATCTTGATACCTCTATCAAATAGTTCTTGTCGAATAAAATTATCGAGTTGCTGTAAGTCGGGCAAGCGCAATTCAATGGGAGCATCACTACCTACGCTAAGTGGATTAAGAAAAGGGTTAACACCATTGTTAATTGCAGTCAACAGGCTAGATCCACTAGCTGTTATAGGAGAATCGTTGAATTCTCCAAAGTCTTTTTTGTAACTCCCAATAACGATATTTTCCCGCTGATGTTGCAACGAAAAGCCGCTCACTCGATCCAGTTGATTGTAGCGTTCTTGTTCTTCCAACTGCTCAGCCACAGCATTGAGTGCATCAAATACATCTTGCTCAAACTCTGCTTCTTTCATAGAAACAGCCGAGCGAATGAGGGTAAATTGAAGAATAATGATGCCGATGGAAGCGACAGCCATCAATCCAATAATAATTCTAATGGCTTTCTTATTCATAAGACTTTTATATAGGTAAGTAATGAGACATAATTAAAATAGCAATAAAAATTAAAATAAAAAAAACTTTGCCCAAGTACTCAAATACATGAAATGCGTTTTATACTAAGTATTAGGATATAATTCCAATGCATAAAATTAAACTATGGAATTTTAATTTTCATTGTATTTACATTTTAATTATGCCCTAGTACTTAGGTTTTCAACAAAGTTAGCTTAAAAACAGTTGAGAAATAGGCTGTTTAACGTACCTTTAACCAAAGATGAAAATTAGCGATAGATGGCGAAAAAGAAAAAATATTATGTAGTGTGGGCAGGACACAAGCCCGGCGTTTATAGCAGTTGGGCAGAATGTCAAGCGCAAATCAAGGCATTTGCAGGCGCAAAATATAAGTCTTTTGAAGGACTAGAACTGGCAGTAGACGCATTCAAGGGCAAGTACGAAGACTACGTACAGCGTGGCGTAGCCAGCAAAAAACCGAAAGTAAAACACGTATCCAAAAGCAAAATTGTCTGGAAGAGTATGTCAGTAGATGCAGCCTGTGGAGGTAACCCTGGGCGCATGGAATACCAAGGTGTAGATACAAAGACAGGGATGCAATTTTTTCATCAGAAATTTGCCGTCGGCACCAATAATATAGGCGAATTCCTAGCCATAGTACATGGCTTAGCTATGCTCGAAAAACAAGAAATTAATATTCCCATTTATTCTGATTCCAGAACCGCCATGCTTTGGGTAAAAAAGAAAAAAGCCAAAACGACACTCGTTAGAAATAGCAGTACCGAACACCTCTACGATCTCATCGAACGGGCTGAAAACTGGCTAAAAACCCACGATTTTAGAGTACCTTTAATGAAATGGGAAACAAAAGACTGGGGGGAAATTCCTGCGGATTTTGGGAGAAAGTAATTTCTCGTTGGATAACGATTTAGCCGCTTATTTCCCATAAGCGGCTAAATTCAATACGTGTCTTAATTTTAGAGTATTTGCCCTAATCAATTAATTCCATTTTTCCAGTACTTAATACCTCTCCTTCATGACTGATTCGGAAAAAATAAATACCTGCTTGTAGTTGATTGCGATGTACAGTAAAAGGGTTTTGAAGCATCCGTTCATTTCGTACTTTTCGCCCTAGCAAATTGAAGAGTTCGAATTGTAAGGGTAAATAAGAAACTGTTCCTTTTAAACCGATTTCTACAGAAGTGGTAAACGGATTTGGTTGTACTTGTACATCTAATAGAGATAGGGTGATTTCCTCAACAGGACTTAAAAGCTCTAAAAAATCGATGCCTACCGTATGCAAAGTAGTATTGGTAATTACCGCTTCATTAAAATCAAAATAGATAGCTGCCCTATTTTCAATTCTAGAGTCGAGTGCCACATCGCTGTTTTGCGCTATTCTAAAATTAATAAATCCATGCGAAGCCACTTCATTCGTTGTACTATCAGGAAGTAGAATATCTTGGAACTGGAAACGAATTACATTCTCTGACAATCTATCAAAAGTATACAGATGACTACTACTCCCTGCTTGAATACTATTCCAATTCAAATGCTCAGAAAGCGTGTCCAGTACGACCACATTGAAAGCCGTATCCGTCCCTGTATTTTGGAAGCGAATTTGATATTCTAAATCGGTATTGGGTTCTATGAAATGTTCATCATAAAATCCAAGCGGTAGCCCGCGTTTATCATTTGGATCATAAGAACCAATGTTTTGTTGGCAATCAATGGATAAATAAGGTTCGTAATCGCCTTGTGAGAAGAGATTGATAATGCCTGTGCTAGAGTTGCCACTTGCATTCGTGCCGCAGCCTTCCACACTTGCGCTTGGTCGGCTCGCAAAAGGGAAATCGTTTACCTGTGGTACTTCTATTCGGTAGGTCGATCCACTTGCAGGTACGCGTATATCCAAGGTTTCACCAGCCGCCAAGCGCACGCTATCCGTACGGAGAATGATAATATCTTCCGTCACGATGGAGTAAAGCATATCCTGCATATCGCTTTCTCCTA
>CALGLY010000267.1 GCA_937959095.1 uncultured Saprospiraceae bacterium | reverse complement strand
ACTAATAATGAATTAGCAGAGATTTTTTCTGTAACACAGATATACGGCAATTCGTTTTTATTGCGTTGTAAGTAAAAAAATAGTAACTAATTTCTCTCCCAAGCATTAGACTTTATTCACAAAAGTTATTAGTGAATAAAGTCTATTATATAAACACAGTTGTTTAATATCCGATTGTTTAAAAAATATTCTTTCCAGTGCAACGTCACATGATAGTTGCTGTCTTTTAAGTACGCGTACTTAAATTGGAAGAACGCAAACACCTTTATTACGATGAAAGAAATCACCCTAACGCTAGCGCTATTGCTATGTGCAGTACTCACATTTGCACATAACGACCCACCAGCAAAAAAAGAATTAACTGCCAACCGTACTGAAGAAAGCTTTAAAATTGATGGAAACATTAGTGAATTGGCTTGGCAAACTGCTGAAGTTGCCACAGGCTTTACTACATTAGAACCCGTCGCAGGTAAACCCGCTACACATCGTACCGAAGTGAAAGTGGTCTATGATAATGTAGCCATCTATGTTAGTGCTATGATGTACGATTCTTCGCCAGATAGTATCCTTCGAGAAGTACGCCAACGGGATGAAACAGGCGTTTCTGATTGGTTTGGTTTGGGGCTTTCCGCTTATAAAGATGGAATTAATGCCCTTGAATTTTTAGTAACATCGGCTGGCACGCAATATGATGTGAAAATGTCAGCAAATGCCTACGATGATTCTTGGGATGCAGTATGGGAAAGTGCTGTCCAAATTCGAGAAGATGGCTGGTCGGTAGAGTTTAAAATTCCATATTCTGCTATTCGTTTTCCTGATACGGAAACGCAAGATTGGGACATCAATTTTTATCGCAAAGTAGGCAGAAGTGCAGAAAAAGTCTTCTGGAATCCTATCGACCCTACGATTGATGGTTTTGTGAATCAATTCGGACAACTTTCAGGTATTTCTGATATTGAATCGCCCGTGCGCCTATCTGCTACGCCATTCGTAGTGGACTATGCCCAAAATTATTACGATAAAAATGCTTCGCCTAAAAGTTCTTGGGGACAATCCTTCAATGCAGGAATGGATGTGAAGTACGGTATCAATGATGCCTTCACCCTCGATATGACCTTGATTCCTGATTTTGGAGAAGCAAATTCGGATAATCAAGTCTTGAATCTTTCCCCCTTTGAAGTGCGCTTCAATGAGAATCGGCAATTTTTTCAGGAAGGCGTGGAATTATTTAATAAAGGTAATTTTTTGTACTCGCGTAGAGTCGGAGGACAAGTCTTCAATCCGCTTTATGAGGAGGACTTAGAGGAAGGTAAGGAATTTGTAGAAAACCCTATGGCGGCACAGTTACTGAATGCGACCAAAGTATCGGGGCGTACTACGAAGGGATTAGGTATTGGTGTATTCAATGCCATAGAAGCTAGATCAAATGCCGTTATCCGGGATATGGTGACGGGCGAAGAAACGCTAGTAGAAACCAATCCATTCACCAATTATAATATTTTATCTTTCGATCAAAATTTAAAAAACAATTCCTATATCACCCTCATCAATACGAATGTGTGGCGTGCGGGCGATGCCTATGATGCCAATGTGACGGGAACGGTTTTTGAATTGAGAAACAAGAAAAATAGCTACGGTATAGAAGGCAAGGCGGCAGTCAGTCAAAAATATCAAGATGGCGAAGTGGATTTGGGACATACCTTTAATGTAGAATTTGGTAAGATAAGTGGCAATTTCAATTGGGAAGTGGAATACAATGAAGAAAGCGACACTTATGATATTAATGATTTGGGCTTTCTGTATAATAATAATGAACGTTCGCTGAGTGCGAATATGAATTTCAACCGCTACGAAGAAATAGGTCCATTTAACAGGACAGGAATGGGTATCTATGCGCATTATGATCGCTTATACGCGCCTAATGTATTCACCGAGGCAGGTCTGAATGCTTGGTGGTGGGGACAATTTAAGAATCAATGGAACTTGAATATATGGTCGTATGGTCGCCCATTGGAGAGTTTCGATTACTTCGAGCCACGCACCGAGGGACGTTACTATAAAGAGCCAAAACTTTATAATATAGGATTCAATCTCAATACGGATCGACGGAAGAAATTGCAAGTTGGACTTAATGGTAACTTTGGTGGACACGATGAAGAAGGACGACATCGTGTGAATTTGAATATGTATACCCGCTACCGAGCAACTAACCAACTTTCCTTGACCGCAGAAGTGGGTAGATGGCGCAACTATAATAATGTTGGCTATGTGAATGACATGGAAGAAGATATTATTTTTGGTCGCCGAGATGTTTTGACTTGGAATAATAATATAGGTATTCAGTACACCTTCACACCTACGATGGGCTTAGATTTCCGTTTGCGCCACTATTGGGCAAATGTGCGCTATGATAGTTTCCACACCTTGCAAGAGGATGGTTACTTAGGCAGCACCTCATATTCGGATAATCACGACACAGACTTTGATGCCTTTAATATTGATTTGATATATCGTTGGCGATTTGCCCCAGGTAGCGATATTTTCTTGATTTGGAAGAATGCTATTTTTGATAGTGAAACGAGTGAAAGTGCTTATTTCAAGCACGTTTCAAGTATCCTAGATAGCCCACAGACGAATAGCATTTCCTTGAAAGTGGTTTACTTCTTGGATTATCTTTATTTGAATAAGGGGAAAGCGTAGATTTTTTAAAGGCAATTTATTAGAACGTGTTGGGGTTTTCAGTTCATGAAAATCCCAACATGCTCTTAGTTCTTCCTAAAAAAAATACGTGACGATCAAATAATAACTTCCCGAGTTGGATTGTTTCTTTTCTGCCTCTTTTTAGTTTTATTTCTCTCCAAAAAACAAATGTAGCAACAGCGTCTGCGCTCCAATAAAAACTTGGCTAGAAAGCGAAGAAATATTTAGAAAAGTGCTTAATAAATCTTGATTGGGTTCTATTCTCGAAAGCTGAAAAATGATGAGTCCTGCGGCAGTGAGCGCGGCAAGACTACACAAAAAATGTAATTGCCCAAACAGGAGCGAAGTATGCCTTCCTAGCGTTCGATTCACATAAAGATAAATACCTCCAATGATATGAAAATAGATAGCGAGGGCTGAAAATTTGATAAAGAGTCCCTTAAAACTATAGATATAAATCGCGTTGTCACCCGTAGGCATATTGGGCAAAAAATAGGCGATAACTGCAGCCAATAAAAAAGCCATACCTGCATACTCGAACCACCAACCTACTGTAGGCACAGCTTGGTGGTTCGATTCTGCAATGGGCTGATCTAGTATATTACGCTCCGACATAAAGCACTTCTTTCGCTGCTTTTACGATAGTACTTACATTAGGGAGATAGGCATCTACGAAGGTAGGCGCGTAGTGTAGCGAACTATCTGCGGCATTGAGGCGCGTCACTGGAGCATCTAAATAGTCGAATGCCATCTTTTGCACGCTATAGGCTACTTCCGAAGAAACTCCTGCAAACGGCCAAGATTCATCAATTACGATTAAACGATTGGTCTTCTTCACCGAATTCACAATCGTTTCATAATCCAATGGTCGAATAGTACGCAAATCAATCACCTCTGCGGAAATGCCTTCTTTGGCGAGTTCTACAGCTGCCTTTTCTACTTCGAGCATCATTTTATTGAAACTCACCAGCGTGATGTCTGTTCCTTCGCGGCGCACGGCTGCTTTCCCGATTGGTACGAGATATTCGCCCTCAGGCACTTCCCCTTTGTGACCGTATAGCATTTCCGATTCCATAAAACAAATCGGATCATCATCGCGAATCGCTGATTTCATTAAACCTTTCGTATCCGCAGGATCAACGCAAGAAATCACTTTCAAGCCTGGTACGTTTGCCATCCAACTTTCAAACATCTGGGAGTGCTGCTGCGCCAACTGTCCTGCCGAGCCCGATGGCCCACGAAACACAATTGGACATTTGTATTGCCCTGCTGATTGCGAAAGCGTTTTTGCCGCATTATTCACAATTTGGTCGAAGGCTAATACGGCAAAGTTCCAAGTCATAAATTCTATGATTGGACGCAAGCCATTCATTGCTGCTCCTACTCCGATGCCCGCAAAACCCAATTCGGCAATCGGCGTATCTACCACGCGCTTCGCACCGAATTCTTCGAGCATTCCTTTACTCACTTTGTACGCTCCATTATACTCTGCCACCTCTTCGCCCATGAGGAAAACGCTCTCGTCGCGACGCATTTCTTCGCTCATTGCTTCTCGTAGTGCATCTCTCAGTGTGATTACTCTAGCCATGAAATTGTGAATTTTTAAGTTTTCTTATTCTTCTCTTATTCTTCTTTGGTATTTTGATTTTCATAGATTAAGGCAACAAAAGTAATAGATGCGAGGCAAGTTTTCAAAGGCTTTATTGATTATACTTGATATTTTTGACGTTTTTTACTAAGTGCAGAGTCCAAATGGCTAGAAAACAAGCATTTTTTTAGTTTTTTAAATTAAAAAAAAACGAGGAAACAAAAGTAATAGATACCAGGCAAATTTTCATATTGAATCTTGAGTAATGCTAATAGAGTTGTTCAAAAATAATAAGTTGGCATATGAAAATATCTTTTCGCACTATATTTCAGCTTTTTTCTCGCCCGTAGCTATGGCTATGCCCTCGAAAAAGAGCTTTATCTAGCACAAAAAGCTAACTTTCATATACA
>CALGLY010000266.1 GCA_937959095.1 uncultured Saprospiraceae bacterium | reverse complement strand
TACGGCATCTCTATCGACCCAATATTCTTGATTGGTGATACCTTTGCGTTCTTCTTCTACCAAGCGCAAAAACTCTTCGATACCTAGTTTTTGCACTAAATATTTCATGCGAGCTTTCATTCGCTTTTCGCGCTCGCCATAGCGGTCGAAAACACGAATAGCCGCCTCCATGAAGGGGATTATTTTTTCTTCCTCTATAAATTCATAAACGGTATGTGCTATTATAGAAACTGCCCCTAGACCACCGCCTACTACGAGCTTGAAACCGCGTCGCTCTTCGCCATTTTCTTGACGTACTCTTGGTATGAAACCAAAATCGTGGAAATAGGTGAACGCAGAATCTTTTTCGCTAGAAGAAAAAGCAGGCTTAATCTTGCGCCCCATATCTTGACAGATAGGGTTTCGCAGAAAATACTCAAATGCAGCTTGTGCATAAGGCGACACATCGAAAGGCTCGTCGGGATCAATACCTGCTTTTGCAGAAGCGGTGATATTGCGGACGGTATTGCCGCAAGCTTCGCGTGCGGTGACATTATAGCTTGCCAAATCAGACCAAACAGCAGGCGAATCATCCAATTTTATATAGTGCATTTGGATATTTTGCCGCGTGGTAAGGTGCAAATTGCCATTGGTATATTTTTCGGAAGCATTCGCAATAGCAACTAACTGCTCGCTTGTCAATTTTCCAAAAGGAATCTTCGTGCGAAACATCTGCACGCCGACTTGCCGTTGTCCGTATACACCACGGGTCAGGCGATAGAGTCGGAAGCGTTCTTCGTCTTCTTTCCCTATTTTATAATCGCTAATTCTGCGCTTCAACTCGTCTATGTCTTTCTTTGCTTCGGGTGAGATATTATTAAAATCAGGTGCTTGCGACATTGTGTTAGTTTTAACTAATAAAAAAAGCCCTTCCAAATACATCACTTGGAAGGGCTTTTGTAATGCAATCATTCTTGTATCACAAATTAATCTTCATAGGATGCTCAGGTCATTGCTAGACAGCAACAACAACAGCAAACGATATTTATGTAAAGATTAATTTTCTTCATATCCATACTACAATATTAACGCATCCAAGGACAATGACCAAACAACACTCGTTCATATATACCTATATTTTGACATTGGTCGATTAAAACAAAAACAATTATTAATCATTGATTATCAATAGTTTAAAATTACAATTTAATTGTTTCAGCCAAAAACACCCTCGCTTTGGTGTCGTATAAAAGACGATTTTATATATCGTTTATAATAGACTTATTTTTCTTTTCTGATTTTCAGAAAAATTAAACAACTCATAAGGCTAAATCAATCGATTTTAAGCTCGTTATTTTTGCAAATTGCTTCAAAATGTTAACCAAAAAAGCCGCCACTCCTTCAAGTGACGGCTCTTACATTATCTGTCAAAAAGTCTTTTCTAAACTTTTATTGCTTCATGACTTTCTGTGTCATTACTGCGCCATTGTCATAGGTTACTTTTATCAAGTATAGACCTGGTGCTTGTGCAGCGATATTCATTTGAAGACGACTTTGGTTTTCACTGAAATTGATAGTCTGGATAGTTGTGCCATCCATTTGTACTAATTCAATGAGACCACCTGTACCGTATTCTGGTGAAATATCAATCGACAATTGTTCGCCTGCTGGATTTGGATAGACAAGGAAAGCATCTGCTGCTTTTTCTTCCTCTTGATCTGTTTCGTCTTCTACCTCGATATCTTCATCCTCACTAAGACCAGTATCCTCTCCTTCGGTTTCATCGTTTCCATCAGTAATGTTGCTATCCTCTCCGTCATCATCGTCATCGTTGTATTCGCCACATAAATCTGGACTATCTGTTACGAATACTCTTAAGGTATCTGATGAGATACAACCTTCACGCTCTACGGTTAGTGTCACATATTGGAAACCAACAGTATGGAATACTACACGATGCTCTGTATTAATAGCAAAGAGTGGCGTAGCTCCTGTGAATGACCACGTGAAACCTCCTCTTGATCGAGTATCAGGTGTAGTATACGTTACTTCTTCTCCTACACATACAAAATCAGGACCTTGTATATCTGCAACTGCTACATCACTCACTTCGTAACGAACAGGATTCGATTCTAAGAAAGGACATAAGCCTCTACGCGCGCAACGGATAAAGTACGTTGTTTGTGTAAGTGGCCCTGGATCATAGCCTGCTGTATTTGAGCCTTCAATTGGAGTCCAATTAGAAACCTCATCCTCTGGGCTATAGGTATAAAGCCATAGGTATTCTATATCACAAGCCTCATCGCCACCACGAGCTGGTTCTGATGAATTGATTACACCTGGCTCAACGTTTGGCCCGCAGATTACGCGATCTGGTCCAATCCATCCTGCATTGGTGATATTCTTACCATCGTAGCAGATTTCCCCTATAGAGATAGCACAAGTTGTTGTACAACCATTTCCATCTGTTACGGTCACACTATAATTACCTGGTCCTATATCATACAATACTTGTGAGTAGTCACCTGTATTCCAAACAAAACTATAAGGTGATGTACCATAATCTACCCAAGCTTCTATGATAGCATTTGGATTCGCATAATCTGTCAATTCTTGTATTACGCGAACATCACAGCTTAAATCAGATGTTCCTGCATTGATTGTTACATTACCGTTGCTTGTACATCCGTTTGCATCTGTAATCGTAACGCTATAAGTACCTGCGCCTAAGCCTGCAATGGTTGCATTTGTGCCGCCATTATTCCAAGCATAAGTATATGGTGCTGTACCACCTGTTACATTGACCGTTGCAGAACCGATATTCGATTCACCACAAGCAGGATTTGTCGTATCAAAAGTGATACCAAATGATGCTGGTGCTCCAACAGTCATAGAACCTGATGTACTACATCCGTTCGCTCCTGTTATTGTTACGCTATAGGTACCTGCTATTAAGCCTGTAATAGTAGCACCTGTGCCACCATTGTTCCAAGCATACGTATAAGGTGTTGAACCACCTTCTACTACTGCGGTCAAGCTTCCGTTTGCATTGCTATGGCAATTTGCATCTTGCTTATCAATACGCACTAAGTTAGGTGAATTGGTCGCTGTAATGGAAACATTTGCAATAACTGTACAGCCATTTGCATCCGATACATTTACAGTATATACACCTGCTGCAAGCCCTGTAACTGTTTGGCTTGCTGCGCCTGTATTCCAGTAATATCTATAAGGTGCTGCGCCACCTGTTGGGTTTGCTGTAGCTGTTCCATTTGCTTCACCACAAGCTGCTCCTGTAGCAGTAAATGTCACACCAAATGATGCTGGTGCTGTCAATGTCATACTTGCTTGTGCAGTACAACCGTTTGCATCACTTACTGTTACTGTATAAGTACCTGCGCCTAAACCTGAAATTGTTGCGCCTGTACCGCCATTGCTCCAAGAATAGCTATAAGGCGTTGCGCCATCTCTAACCACTACGGTAAGTGTACCATCTGCTCCTCCTGAACAGCTAATATTTTGGCGATCAATGCGAACGATTTCTACGCCTGCATTACCATTCACTGTTGCGCTATGTATTGCGGTACAACCATTTGCATCGGTTACAGTTACTGTGTAAGTGCCTGCACCTAAGTTGCCGATTGTATTGCTTGCTCCACTATTGTTCCAAGCGTAGCTATATGGTGCTGTGCCACCTGAAGTACGTACGCTGATGCTACCATTATTATTTCCACAAGTAGCATGGTTGATATTATCTGTAACTACTACAAGTGAATTTCCTTGCTGTACGCCTACTTGATCTGTTGCTTGACAGCCATTCGCATCATAAACCGTGACGGTGTAGCTACCTGCTGCTAAACCTGTTATTGTTGCGCCTGTTCCACCATTATTCCAAGTATAGGTATAAGGCGTTGCGCCACCTGTTACATTTACGGTTGCCGTTCCTGTGTTGCCACCATTACAAGCTACTCCTGTAGAAGAAATCGTCGTTCCTAATGAGCTTCCTGCATTTAGGATAGTTGCACTTCCTACTACGGTACAGCCATTTGCATCACTCACGGTCACTGTATACGTGCCTGCTGCTAAGCCGCCAATTGAATTGCTTGTAGCAAAATTGTTCCAAGTATAGCTATATGGTGCTGTGCCGCCTGTAACATTTGCTGTCATAGAGCCCGTACCACCGCTTGCACATATAATATCTTCCTTCGTTATAGTAACACCTGGACGCCCACCACCATTGATAATGATGTTTCGAGTAGCTGTACAGCCATTCGCGTCGGTTACTGTCACTGTATATGTACC
>CALGLY010000265.1 GCA_937959095.1 uncultured Saprospiraceae bacterium | reverse complement strand
GAAACTCCATTCAAAGTATATGGTCACGACCAAACTCGTGCATTTTGTTATATAACAGATGCTGTAGAAGGAACTGTACTAGCTATGGAAAGTGAAAAATCCAATGGAGAAACGTATCATATTGGTACAATGGAAGAAATTACGATTGAGGCCTTGATAAAGGAAACAGGAAAAATGTTTGATTTTCAAGGTACCTATGTAAATGCACCAACTTATCCAGGTTCCGTAGCAAGAAGATGCCCTGACACTACTAAAGCAGAGACGCAATTGGGGTACAAGCCAAAAGTAGAATGGAAAGATGGTTTAAAAATTACGATGGATTGGTACAGAGCGTTTTTTGAATCAGGTAAAAAAACATTTGAAACCGCTTTTGAAAAACCTAAGCACGATGTATAGAATCCTTAAAAGGCTATTAGATTTAATAATAGCGACTATAGCACTTATCGTTTTTCTGCCTCTTTTTATACCTATCATGATAATTTTAAAATTGACAGGAGAAGGAGAGATATTTTATTTACAGGAAAGAATTGGCTATAAAAATAAGCCTTTTAAGATTTGGAAATTTGCTACAATGCTAAAGAATAGCCCTAATATAGGGACAGGTGATGTTACGGTTAAAAATGATCCAAGAGTTTTGCCAATAGGAAAGTTTCTAAGAAAAACGAAAATTAATGAACTACCTCAAATTGTGAATGTATTGGGTGGTTCTATGAGTATTGTGGGGGCAAGACCCTTAGTAGATGTTAGTTTTAATCAATACTCTGAAGATGTGAAAAAAAAAGTATACGATACACCTCCAGGTATTACAGGAATTGGGTCTCTAGTTTTTAGAGATGAAGAAAGTATCATTGCCAAATCGGACTTACCTCCTAGAGAGTTTTATGAGAAATATATAATTCCTTATAAAGGTAAAATAGAAACTTGGTATCAAAAGAATAAGTCATTATGGCTAGATCTTCAAATTATCTTTCTTACTGCTTGGGCTATTATTTTTCCATCATCTGATTTGCATTATAAAATTTTCAAAGGTTTACCGAAAAAAGAGTTTAAATGAAAAAAGCACTCATCACCGGAATTACAGGACAAGATGGAGCTTACTTAGCAGAATTATTACTAAGTAAAGGATATGAAGTACATGGCATTAAGCGAAGAGCATCTTCGTTTAATACAGCTCGTATAGATCACCTATATCAAGATCCACATGAAAAAGATGTTCGCTTCAAATTGCATTATGGCGACTTGAGCGATTCTACGAATCTTATCCGGATTATTCAGGAAATACAACCAGACGAAATTTATAACTTAGGGGCAATGAGTCATGTAAAAGTGAGTTTCGATGCACCTGAGTATGCCGCTGATATTGACGGTGTAGGTACACTTCGCCTCCTAGAAGCTATTCGTATATTAGGACTTATTGATAAGACTAAAATCTATCAAGCATCTACTTCCGAATTATATGGATTAGTACAAGAAGTACCCCAGTCTGAGACAACACCATTTTATCCGAGATCGCCTTATGCAGTAGCAAAAATGTATGCGTATTGGATAACCGTAAACTATAGAGAAGCTTACAATATGTTTGCTTGCAACGGTATTCTTTTCAACCATGAATCTCCTTTACGTGGGGAAACCTTTGTGACAAGAAAGATTACCCGTGCTGTAGCAAAGATAGGACTTGGCTTACAGAATAATCTCTATCTTGGAAACATGGATGCCAAGCGCGATTGGGGGCATGCAAAGGATTATGTGGAGTGCATGTGGAAAATTCTACAACAAGATGAGCCAGAAGATTGGGTAATAGCAACAGGTGTAACGACCTCCGTACGCGATTTCGTAAGGATGTCATTCCGAGAAATAGGCGTAGAATTAGAGTTTCGTGGAGAGGGAGTGAATGAAGTAGGTATTGTAGTATCAAGCAGCAATCCAGATTATTTATTAGAGGAAGGTCGAGAGCTAGTTTCTGTTGATCCGAAGTACTTCCGCCCTACAGAAGTAGAATTATTGATTGGTGATCCTAGTAAAGCAAAAGCTAAACTAAATTGGGAACCAAAATATGATTTGCAAATGCTTTGTAGTGAGATGGTTCGTTCAGATATTGAATTATTCAGAAAAGATCAATTATTGAAAGAAGCAGGCTTTGCTGTGAAAAACGAGTATGAGTAGAATGCAAGTACAAGAGAAAATATATATAGCAGGCCACCGTGGTATGGTTGGCTCTGCTATTAAAAGGAAATTAGAAAAAGAGGGCTTCCAGAATTTCCTCTTTCGCACTTCCTCCGAATTAGACCTCCGTGACCAAGCAGCCGTACATGCTTTTTTTGAAACACATAAGCCAGATCATGTGTTTCTTGCAGCGGCAAAAGTAGGCGGGATTCTTGCTAATAATACGTATCGTGCTGAATTCATCTATGATAATTTGATGATTCAGAATAATATTATTCATGCAGCCTATAAGAGTGGTGTGAAAAAACTCATGTTCTTAGGGTCTTCTTGTATTTATCCAAAAATGGCTACACAGCCTATGCAAGAAGACGCACTACTCACAGGCTTGCTTGAGCCTACCAATGAGCCTTATGCCATTGCTAAAATTGCAGGTATTAAGATGTGCGATGCCTATCGGGCACAATATGGTTGCAATTTTATTTCGGTGATGCCTACCAATTTATATGGGCCAAATGATAATTACGACTTAGAAAAATCCCATGTTCTACCTGCTTTAATTCGTAAATTTCACGAAGCAAAGAAGAAGAAGAAGCCAAGCGTTATGATGTGGGGAACAGGCACACCGAAACGAGAGTTTTTGCATGTTGATGATCTCGCCGATGCTTGCTATTATCTGATGAATACCTATGATGAACAAGGCTTCGTTAATATTGGGGTAGGGGAAGATATAGCGATTAAAGATTTAGCGCTATTGATCAAAAAAGTCGTAGATTATGATGGTAATATTGAACATGATTTGACTAAGCCAGATGGAACTCCACGCAAATTAATGAATGTGTCAAAGCTTCATAGTACGGGGTGGAAAGCTAAAATAACTTTAGAAGATGGTATCAAAGCCGTTTATGAAAGCTTACAGTCAAAGAGTTGGTATTAATAGACTTATTCTAAATTATTCTGTAAGCAGCTAAAAGATCTTTTAATCTACTTTTTGTTAAAAAATAGTATCAAAAGCAGCTTTTTCATGCTTTACTGAAGGCAACGCCCAATAATAAATTGCCTAAATCACTCAGAATACAGTCTAATGTAACTTCCTAAATGATAAACTTGACTAAACAGCGCCTGATTTTCTATTTCTTGCTAGTAGCTAGCCTATTGCAAGCACAGATTCCTATGAATCATGCTTTCAATAGCCAACTCTTAGAGATTACGGATGAAAGTGTTTTCCCACTTAATCCATTCAAGGTTATGGAAATTCAGGATTCTATTAGCTCAAGTTTGAAGGTTGATAATCAATTTGCTAGTACTTGGATAGGGCGAAAGTTATTAAATGAAAATTTACTGGATGTCCAAAAAGAGGATTATCGCTTTATTATTAATCCACTAGTAGGCTTGCAGCTAGGAAAAGGTAATAATGAAGAAAAAACACTCTGGCGAAATACGAGAGGAGTTCATGCTTTTGGACAACTCGGCAAGAATTTTATCTTTTATACAGAAATTCACGAAAATCAAGCTCAATTTCCAGCTTACATCAATGATTTTGCAAGCCAAAACTCGATACTCCCAGGGGTAGGAATTTGGAAGGCTTTCGGAAAAGATAGAACCGCTAAAGACTATGCAACAGCTATTGGATATCTAAGTTTACAGGCGAATAAGTACATTAATCTGCAGTTTGGAAATGGCAAGCATTTCTTTGGAGAAGGCTATCGCTCTACCTTATTATCGGATAATAGTTTTAATTATCCGTATCTGCGAATGATAACAAAATTTTGGAAAATTGAATATGTCAATCTATTTACCCAAATGAGGGATATTCGTCGCAAAGATCCATCTACAAGAGCATTTGCAAAAAAATATACAACAGCTCATTATCTGAATATTCGCCTGAATAAAAAATTGCGCTTTGGGCTTTTTGAAGCCACTACATATCAAGACACCTCAGGTAGGAGAGGGTATGACATTGACTATTTAAATCCATTCATTCTTTATCGTCCGATAGAATATTCCCTTGGGGTAACAAGTAGCGGGAACGCCTTATTAGGTGGACACTTTGCGATTCAACCGATCCAGGACTTAACGATATATGGACAACTGATTCTAGACGAATTTAAGTTGAAGGAATTTTTTGGAAACACTGGTTGGTGGGCCAATAAATATACTATTCAATTAGGAATTAAATCATTTAATACATTCATTCCCAACCTATTTATACAAACAGAATTAAATTATGCCCGCCCCTACACCTACTCACATAGCAGTGATAGTCAAAATTACGGACATTATAACCAGCCTTTAGCACACCCCTTGGGCGCAAATTTCATAGAATCCGTTTCGCATATTCGTTACCGAAATAAGCGATGGTTTGCCGAAACAGAATGGATGTATGCTGTGCAAGGGCGCGATTTTGAAGAGAGCAACTGGGGCAGCGATATTTATGCAGGCTATAATACACGAGAACAAGATTATAGCAATGAGATATTGCAAGGAAATAGAACTACTACCTTATTCTCCGATACTAAGATCGGATACATCGTTAATCCCAGAACGAATCTCCGACTAGAATTAGGTTATATTTTTCGAAAAATGGAACCAGAAACCCCTACCACTATTGCCGAATCGAATACCACACATTATTTTCATATAGGTTTAATTTCACGTATTAATAATCATTACTACGATTTTTAATATATTACAGGCTGAAATGAAGCAAATAAATTCATGTACGATATAATATTAGCATTCATAACAGCATTTTCAATTACCTATTTGCTGATACCTTCTATCATTCATGTAGCTGATGTAAAGCGGCTATATGATGAACCAGGCGAACGTCGTTCACATACTGTACCTACGCCGTCCCTAGGAGGAATCGCTATTTTTGCAGGCTTAAGCTTTGCTATTGTATTGTGGACTCCCTTTGCCGTATTTGGTAAATTGCAATATATACTGTGCTCTTTTTTAATCATTTTTTTGGTTGGAGCAAGAGATGATATTGTTCCTGTTCGGCCTAAAGTGAAGTTATTAGCACAAATATTTGCGGCTATAATCTTGATATTTCGGTCTAATATTAAACTCACAAGTCTTTACGGCATTTTTGGTATCCAAGAACTTCCCGAATGGGCAGCAGTAATATTATCTATTTTTACAATTATCGTTATCATTAATGCCTTTAATCTCATAGATGGTATCAATGGTTTATCGGGGAGCATCGCAACACTCATTTGTGGTGTCTTTGGCACTTGGTTTTTCCTCACGGGCTATCCTGAACTTAGTGTAGTCGCTTTTGCTACGATAGGTGCAGTATTGGCGTTCTTGAAATATAACATTACGCCAGCACAAATATTTATGGGCGATACAGGTTCCTTATTACTAGGGCTTATTTGTTCCATTCTTACTATTAAATTTATCGAAGTTCATCAGATACTTCCCCCTACACACCCCTATGTTTTTTCAGCAGCCCCAGCTGTCGCAATCGGCATTATTATTCTCCCTTTATTTGACACACTTCGGGTCTTTACCACGCGCATGTTGAAAGGCAAATCTCCCTTTCAACCAGACCGTACACACATTCATCACCTACTTCTCGACACGGGTTTAACACACACACAAGCTACCAGTACGTTGGTATTAGTGAATATATTATTCATTTTCCTTGTATTTTTTTTCCAATATATTGGTACACTTCAATTAATACTACTTATTTTACTGCTCGCTACGATTTCTTCTGGCTGGCTGTATTTTAGTGTACGTAAAAGAAATAAAATTTAATTCTGAATAAGTAAAGACGATTTAATAAATTAGCCCATAATGCGCCGTGATTCTTTCTTCTAAAGAATTCAAAAAAACGTCACATAAGGGCTACGGAACTACCTTTTGTGTTTTTTAGAAGAAAAAAGAACAAGTATAATGGGCTAATTTATTGAATCGTCTTTACTAAGAGTGCAATAATAAATTTGTAGACCTGCTGATTTCCCTCTCTTTGGGGGAAGAAAGAAGTCGAGCAATTTATTATACTAAATAAGGGTGATTCGTGATAACTGGCTCAATAGTAACATACAAAAATGAATTTGAGAAGCTTGTCCCTGCTATTTATAGCTTTCTGAATACTTCACTACCTGTACATTTGTATATAGTGGATAACTCTCCTGATGATGAGATTCGGAAACTATGCTACAGTGACAATATAACCTATATTCACACAGGAAGTAATGTAGGCTTTGGGAAAGGGCATAATCTAATTCTGAAAAAAATTATAGAAAGCTCTACCTACCACTTAGTGCTTAATCCTGACGTGTACTTTGAAGAAACCGATGTTATTCGAGAATTAAAAACCTATATGGATGCCAATCCTAAGGTAGGTTTAGTGATGCCTAAGATATTAAATACGGATGGCTCTATACAGTATAATTGCAAACTCCTACCCACACCTTTCAATCTTATCATAAGACGCTTTTTGCATTTTAGTCAATCTTTAGTAAAGAAGAGTAACTACTACTATGAGATGCAATTTTCGGATTATGAACATGAAATGGAAGTCCCTTATCTATCGGGCTGTTTTATGTTTTTTCGCGTAGAAGCTTTAAAGGAAGTCGGCTTTTTCGATGATAGTTTCTTCCTGTATGGCGAAGACATTGATATGTCGAGACGCATGCATGAGAAGTTTCGTACTATCTACTTACCTACCGTCAGCATTTATCACCACCACGAAAAAGGATCTTACAAGAGTTTTCGCTTGATGATGTATAATATTCAGAGCGCCATTATCTACTTTAATAAGTGGGGATGGTACGATAAACAACGACGCATCATTAATAGAACAGCCATTGGGCAAGCTTCTTATGCACAAAGCGAAGTATAGTTTTTCGTTCCCCGTTTGGATTTATCAGAGGCTCAGATTTTTTTGTAAGGAAACATAGCGTATGGTCTCGGTTTGTATGGCAACCTATAATGGAGAAAAATACTTAAAGGAACAATTAGTATCCGTCCTCCAACAATTGGCAATACACGATGAATTAATCATATCAGACAATCAATCTACAGATAAGACTCTGGAAATAATAGCAGCTTTTCAGGATAGTAGAATTATCCTATTAGAACATAAAGATAGCACAACCTTAGCTCGTAAACGTACAATTAATAACTTTGAAAATGCCCTTCGACATGCTGCGGGTAAATATATTTTTTTATGTGATCAAGATGATGTTTGGCTTCCAAATAAAGTTAGTCGAACAATTGAATATCTTCAAACGCATGACTTAGTATTAAGTGACTGTACTTTGATAGATGAAACCACGCAAGAAATAGAAGCTTCCTATATGCAGCTTATCAAAGCGAATACCAATTTATTGGCAAGTATCTACAGAAACCCCTACATGGGCTGCTGTATGGCATTTCGACAGAGACTATTGGAAAAAGCCTTACCATTCCCTAAGCATATTCCAATGCACGATCAATGGTTGGGGTGTTTAGCCAAGTTAGAATATAGTGTGAAACAACTTCATGAGCCATTGGTAGCACATCGCATACATACTCAAAATGTAAGTACAAGTGGAAGCAAAAGTTCATATAGTTTATCCCAAAAAATAGCATTTCGTTATCATCTTCTCTATGCCTTGCTACGGGCGAAACTAGCAAATAAATAAAGGTGAAGAAGGTCATACAAATTTTGTCGGACGCAGGAATTGGCGGCGGGCAAGTCTTATTACTAGATATTTTACAAAACTGGAAAAATGAGGCGATAGAACAAGTCCTAATCACGGATATAAAAGGGCATTATCTTAGCGATTTTCAGCAAACTTCCCATCGCGTCTATTCTATTGATTTTAGTGCTTCTGTCTTTAGTATTCTTTATCACTTATGTAATATCCTTCGTAAAGAGCAGCCCGATTATGTGCATAACCACTTTTTGAGAGCTACTTTTCTAGGCTCAATAGCGGCTCGAATTGCTTCTAAAGCGATTGTTTATAATCAGCTACACAGTATTATATCGGATTCAGATGCCCCAAGCTGGAAAAAGAATTTATACAATACTTGCCTAAAAATACTAGCTCGAAAGCAGTGTCATTTTATTAGCGTTTCTAAATATAGTGTGAGACAAATGATGAAACTGAGTATCCCTGCGGAGCAATTACATACTATTTATAATGGAGTGAAGACAACGGATTTTCCCTTTTCTCCTAAGGATTATTTAGTAGGAGAGCCACTTAAATTACTTTTTGTAGGACGATTAGCTACTGAAAAAGGGGTGAAATACCTTATTCAGGCAATGCAAAAACTGCAAGCAGAAGCTATTCAGTTAAGTATCGTAGGGGAGGGGGATTTACGAGAAACACTAGAGACTCAAGTTGCTCAAAATCAGCTTGAAAATAGTGTTTTTTTAGGTTTTCAAAAAGATGTTCGCAGCCTAATTGCGGAACATCATGTCATCGTTCTTCCTTCGCTTTGGGAGGCTTTTGGTATTGTGATAGTAGAAGGAATGGCAATGGGCAAAACTATTATTGGCACAAAAGTAGGAGGCATTCCAGAATTGTTGATAGATGAAAAAGGTGGTTACCTTTGTCCATCTGCCGATGAGGATGCACTTTGTAAAGCGATTTTAAAAATCCAAAAACAACCCGAACGCTTAGCAGAATTCGGAGCATTTAATCGTGCACGGTTTCTAAAGTTATTTACATTAGACCGCACAATAAACGAACTAGAAACACTTTATGAAAAATAGTTCGACAGCGACTTTTAGTACGATAGAAGGTTGGAGAAAATACCACTACGAAGCAGAAAAAAAGTGGGCGAAACGAATTCAGGACTCGCCTGAAGAAGATGCGTATCGAGCAGAATTATTCAAGGAAGGCTATGATGAAGTCTTATCTATTATGGATAAGTATTTCACAGATACAAGTCCTAACTCCAATTACTGGAAAATACTAGTCCGTCTCATTCAGAAAAATATATCAAAGCAGTCTAAAATCTTAGATTATGGCTGCGGAAGTGGCAATTTAGCGTATGCTTTGGCACAAGAAGGCTATCAGGTAGAAGGCTTAGATGTGTCGGAAATCTGTATCGAAACGACCAGAGCGAAATTGGCGACATTGAACACCAAAGCTACTTGCAAACAAGGTACGATTTGGGACTACGATCGAAAGCCTCAATTTGATTTTATTGTGATGGATAATGTGATTGAGCATCTACATCCAGACTCTATTTCGGCTATCCTAAGGCGTTGCTATGAGTTGCTACAGCTAGGCGGTAAAATGCTCGTCATTACGCCGCACGCATTTAGTGGACCACATGATATAAGTAAATACTTTTTGGAACTAGGAAGTAAACCCGAAGGCTTTCATTTGAAAGAGTTTACCTTCACCCAACTGCATGATGAATTTAAGCAGGCGGGCTTTCAACGCGTAGAAACAGTTGCTTATTCGCCTTTAGCAGGCGCAGGAAGTTTTACGCTTCCTAGATTAGTCAATAGCAATGCTTTTTTTACAAAAAAAGCATTATTTCTAGAGTCGATTATTGGAGTGAATACGCTCCGACGATTTAGCTTTGGCAATCGAAAATTGGCAAATATATTGACGGATATATGCTACCCTGTTCTTGCTTTAGGTGTGAAAGAAGGCGATTAAGCACTTCTTTTAAAATTCGTTTTTATAAGTTTGAATAATGGGAAAAACACAGCTTCATGTGCAAGGCATTGCAATCTAAAAACCATTTTTTGACGAATAGATAAATTCCCCCAATCCGAAAGACTACTCTTCCGATATTCCGAAATCGTTTGTAAAGCAGCTTTCGGAATCCTTCTTTTACAACTACTAAACCAAACATCCTTAATCACTCTTTCCACAGATTCACAGGTCTTATTTTCCAGTATTTTTTTCAACTTTATGAGCCATTGCTCAATTATTTCTAACTCTATCGTAGTGTAAGGTGCAAAATGACCTTCCCAAATCAGCATATGGGTTGCTAGCTCTTCTTTGGAAGGAGAGATACCAAAATGCTGAAATATAGCTTGATATATAGTCTGTACATTTTTCCGCTGAATAGTTCGTTTCCGTTCTGCATTATTATTCCCATGTAGCCTATATATCAGGAGTGTTTCAGGGATATTATAACTCTTGCAAGTATTAAGCATTCTCGACCAAAGTTCGTAATCTTCCGCACTCACGAAGGTCTCGTCGTAGCGAAATTGCTGCATTATTTTTGCCCGAAAAATTATAGTCGGATGATAGAAAGGACAATTAAATAATCGGTAGATGTATAGGTAGTCGCTATGCTCGCCTTTCAAGGCGCGTCTTTTTATGGAGGTATTGCTTTGGTGTATAAAATAAATACCTGCTCCTACTAGATCATATTCCTGATGCGCTTCCAAAAATGCAAC
>CALGLY010000264.1 GCA_937959095.1 uncultured Saprospiraceae bacterium | reverse complement strand
ACACCTAATTGTGGTTGCCTACCAATAAATCCACCTCCCTCATCTAATATAGCAATTTGCGAAGGGGAACAACATCCTTACATAACCCTAGGTGCTCCTGAAGGCTTAGAGTTATGTTGGTATAATGTTCCAATGGGCGGTGAGCCACTTTTCAAAGGTGGCTTTGCAGAGCTAGAGATAGGCAGGTACTATATAGAATATCGTAATCCAGATACAGGCTGCACTAGCGTACGTTCTGTCATAGATATTATAGAATATGAGCTGCCAACTATCATTATTACAGAAAATACCGAAGCTTGTGGCAATGACCGAGCAGAGGTTTGTGCAAAAATAGAAGACGACATTACTGCACTTTCCGAATGGTCTAATGGACAGCTCACTTCTTGTGCTGCCTTATTAGTTGGAACACATACTGTAACTGTTACAGATGCGAATGGCTGTGAAAATTATGCCGAAGTAGAAATCACAGAACCTACGCCCGAAGAACGCTTCCACCGCGAAACCGTCTGCGAGAAAAACGAAGTCCGCACCGAAACGCATATTATCCAAAGCGAAAATGGTTGTGATAGCTTAATTCTCACTACTAATTATATTTTAGAAGATAATTCTAATGACTGTTTACGACTTTATATTCCGAATGCCTTTTCGCCCAATGGAGATGATGTAAATGATGTTTTTCAAGTTTTCATGAATAGCATTATCGTAGAAAAACTAGAACTACACATCTTCAATCGCTATGGGGAAGAAGTCTTTTTCACAGAAGACAAGAATGAATTTTGGGATGGAAAATATCAAAATAAGGAACTTAATCCAAGCGTTTTCACTTATGTCCTACAAATCGTTACTACGGATAAAGAGCAGCATACCTATGCAGGAAGTTTGAGCCTTATCCGTTAATTTATAGGCCGTTTCCACAATTTACTTCGCATCCTGTACCCATCAAATGATAAAAGCTGTTATATTTGATAGACGGACAATGGTGGACGGTCGCCCTTTAAGCTTGACGGTCCACCGTTTTAAACAGTAGGAAATGGCAGAAACAGTAGACACAATAATTGAAGAAAAACAGTTAAGTCAAGAAGAACAAGATAAACAGGCGATTACGCGAAATTATCGGCGACTATTGGAGTCCATCAAATCCAATATGGATGAGACAGATAAAAATAATGTACGCCTTGCGTTCGAGCTTGCGGTGGAAGCACACAAGGAACAACGTCGCAAATCGGGCGAACCCTATGTGCTGCATCCGATAGAAGTAGCTCGGATATGTGCCGAAGAAATTGGGCTTGGCCCGACGGCCATTATCTGTGCCTTGCTGCATGATACGGTGGAGGATACGCCCGTCACCCTCGAAGATATTAAAGAACGCTTCGGAGAGCGCGGGGATAATATCGCTAAAATAGTGGATGGGCTGACTAAGCTCGATCATGCCTATAGCGCGACGAGTAAGCAAGCCGAAAACTTCCGAAAAGTACTTCTCACGCTGGTACAGGATGTGCGCGTAGTACTCATAAAAATGGCAGATCGCTTGCATAATATGCGAACATTGGGTGCAATGCCACGCCACAAACAACTCAAAATAGCTGCCGAAACGAGTTATATCTACGCTCCCCTAGCCCACCGCTTAGGGTTGTATAGTTTTAAGACGGAATTCGAGGATTTGTGCATGAAAATCACAGAGCCTGAAATGTATCATTCCATTGCAAAAAAATTGAACGAGACCAAACGAGCGCGTTTAGATTACATCAATAATTTCATAGAACCTATCCAAAAAAATCTAGACGAAGAACTCTTTAGTTATCGCACTACGGGTCGTCCAAAATCGATTTATTCCATTTCTAATAAAATAAAAAAGAAAGACACGCCTTTCGAGGAAATCTATGATTTATTTGCCATTCGTATCATTGTGAATGTGCCGCCTAAGAAGGAAAAATCAGTTTGTTGGCAGGTCTACTCGGAAGTAACAGATATTTATCGCCCGATACCTGAACGCTTGAAAGATTGGGTCACTACACCTAAGTCAAATGGCTATGAATCTTTGCACACTACGGTCATTGGACCAGATGGTCGTTTCGTAGAAGTACAGATACGTAGCGAACGGATGAATGAAATTGCAGAGCGTGGTTTTGCGGCACACTGGAAGTACAAAGGCGTTAGTTCACAACCCAATGTCTATGATACTTGGCTGGATAGTGTCCGCGATATGTTAGAAAATCCGGGCGAAGATGCGGTAGAGTTTTTGAGCGATTTCAAGACGAATCTTTTCCAAGAAGAAGTCTATGTATTCACGCCAAATGGCGATATGAAAACCCTACCAAAAGGCGCAACTGCGCTCGACTTTGCCTTTAGTATTCATACGGATTTGGGGTATCATTGTACTGGAGTTAAAGTAGATAATCGTATTGTTCCGATGGGGCATCCATTAAAAAATGGTGACCGCATCGAAATAATCACCAATCCTAAACAAAAACCAAGTGAAGCCTGGCTCAAGATGGTAAAAACGGGACGCGCGCGTTCCAAAATTCGCTCTTCCATGAAGGAGGAACGCCGCAAACAAGGCGAATTCTCGAAAGAAGCATTAGAACGGAAATTAAAAAACCTAAAAGTAGATTACGAAGAAAGTGTAGAGCTGCTCGTCAAGCAGTTTAATTATAATTCGAGAATTGATTTATTTTATGATATTTCGCTAGATAAATTGACGATTCCTAACATCTTCAAGCAATTTCAGGAACAGGATGGAAAGCTGGTGGTGATAGAAACAGAAGAAAAAGTTACAAAATCAGAGGAAGAGATACTTCCTAAAAAATCGAGGCGAAAGCCGCTTGAACCAGGTAAATTACTGATAAATGATGAACCCGGGAGTTTATATGATTATTCCTTAGCCTCTTGTTGTAATCCTGTATCGGGCGATAGAATTTTTGGTTATTTGACCGCAAGTGCAGGACTGAAAATACATCGAACTACCTGCCCAAATGCAACTAATCTGATGGCCAATTATGGCTATCGGATCATGCGTGCAGAATGGGGACGTGCATCTGAGACAGAATTTGTAACAACTTTAAACATAAAAGGAATTGATGATGGACCAGGCGTAATTCAGCGATTGACCAATAAAATATCGAATCAACTCAAACTTAATATTCGGTCTTTATCTATTGCAGGAAATCAAGGTTATTACGAAGCAAAAGTTAGTTTATTAGTCCCTAACACGGATCAATTATACCTTGCAATGGAAGCCTTGAAAAACCTAGACAATGTTTCAAACGTTACTAGAGAGGATTCTTGATGAGATATGAAATATGAGTGATGAATTATCAGATGCTATTTGTTTATGAATCAACTTTTTTGTATTTTAATTTAAAAAAGTAAATTCTTAAAGTCTCATAATTCATATCTCATCACTCACTCACTCACTCACGTCTACTAACAAAATTTAGATGCAACAAACGTCGGATGACACTATAAAAACGGTAAAGGATATTTTTGCGAAGCACCTAGAAGGAAATAGCTTCCGAAAAACACCTGAACGTTTTGCTATACTAGAAGAAATTTATCGTCGCCAAGACCACTTCGATGCAGAGGCTTTGTATATCCATATGAAAAACCAAAATTATCGAGTGAGCCGTGCTACGGTCTATAATACGCTGGATTTGCTCGTCAATTGTGACTTGGTAAAGAAGCATCAATTCGGGAAAAACCTCGCGCAATACGAGAAGTCCTACGGCTACAAGCAGCACGATCATCTTATCTGTGAAGATTGCGAAAAAGTGGTTGAATTTTGCGATCCGCGCATCCAACAAATCAAGGATATGATGGGCGATTTATTGAAGTATGAGATCACAAACCACTCTTTGAATCTTTATGGAAAGTGTAATGGAGCTTGTGAGCGGACGCAGTAGATAGGAGTTTATTTTGGGCTATATTTAACCCTATTTTTTGGCATAAAAATCAATAATAGATTGCAATACTCCCATCAATTCTTCCACTTGCCCGAGGTAATATTTTCGGTTGTCTATGAAGATAGTATTTCCCTCTAATTTCATAAATACCCAATCATCGGCTGTCGTGACACAGCCATATATTTTGTCTATAGCATTGCCGTATTCGTGGTTATAGATGCGTGCGCCTAGCATTTGGGCCGCACACTGTGGTATTCCTATTTCAACATCGTTTTTCTTCGCCTCTACAAGCGTAATGATAGGCGTATTAATATCAAACGTCCCTGTATCTTTCGCTAAGATAAAATCACATTCCCCTGAAAGTCCCTTTGTTTTATCGGCATTAAGTCGGTCTCCTGAATAAATGGTGAAGAATTTTTTATTGCGTTTCATCAATTCTAGCAAAATAGGCATTACGATTAGTTCGGATTTCGCTTTTTCGCTTCGCACAGGCAATTGAGAAGCCAATTCTAGATCTTCTTTCAGTCCAGCACTAATAGCGACAGGTTCGATTTCAGAAAATAGACGTTCCACTCTATTTTCAAGACCGAATTGCACTTTTAAATCCTTTAAACTAAAATCACTATACGCCATAATTTTGATTTTCTCAAAAATACACTATTTAACCTACAATTTCAATACCGCGCCAAAGGCGTAACATCCTGCCCCGAAAAAATGCCTTTCTGATACTTAAAATAGCCCGCCATTGCAATCATCGCAGCATTATCGGTACAGTATTGCAATTGAGGAATGTAAGTGTCCCAGCCGAGTTCTTCGCCCTTGCTTTGGAGTGCCGCACGTAAGCCCGAATTCGCGGATACGCCGCCTGCTATTGCTATCTGTTTGATTCCTGTTTGCTTCGTCGCTTTCACGAGTTTATTCATCAAAATAGAAACAATACGCGCTTGCACCGAAGCACAAATATCAGCTAGGTTTTCTTCTATAAAATTAGGGTTCTCTTTTATATTTCGTTTCAGGAAATAAAGAATTGCCGTTTTCAAGCCACTAAAACTAAAATCTAAGTCTTTGATGCGTGGCTCTACAAA
>CALGLY010000263.1 GCA_937959095.1 uncultured Saprospiraceae bacterium | reverse complement strand
ATTCAGGAAGAGGACTTGTTCCCACGTTTCGCCACCATCTAGCGTTCTATAGACTCCGCGTTCTTCATTGGAGTCGTAGACTGGGCCAGTCGTAGCAACTACTACATGATTTTCATTTTCGGGATTGATGACAATGCGTCCTATATGGAAGGAATTTTTGAGTCCAACGTTTTTCCAAGAACGTCCGCTATCGACCGATTTATAGATGCCATCTCCGAAAAACGCGCCAGAACCACCCGAAGCATTTGCTTCACCTGTGCCTGCATACAAAACTTTTGGATTGGAAGGTGCAAGGGCAAGCGCACCGATAGAAAGTCGTCCAATCTCATCAAAGATTGGTCGCCAGGAGTCCCCTTGATCCCATGACTTGAAGATACCGCCTACCGCTGTACCCGCATAAATAATATCTTGATTTTGAGGATGTAGAACAAGGCTAGTCACACGCCCACCGATATTTGTTGGCCCAACTAATTCCCATTTTCTATTAGATCGTTTTTCAATGGCTCTTTCTTGGCGTACTTGCTCTAAGGCTTTTGCATACACTCCGCTATTTATCGTTTGATACGGATAGCTTCGCTGATGTAGAAACCATTCATCAGGTACTTCATCTTTCGATTCCTTATTGCTTATAGTAGTAGGTGCAAGGAAAGTATAGGCTGCTATAGAAACAGCAGTCAATACCAAAGTAATGCTAGTGTAGTATTTCATTTTCATAAACTTAAGAATAGGTAAGGGATTTAGCAATTAATAACGAAGACATAACAGTGTCTGAAAAATTAAAGTAAAAAACCTAACTTTAGGTATAAGCGTAAAGATACCGTTATCCATACATCTAACAAACCATAATACGGTAAAATTTTGCCTGTTTATGTACGTATTTAGACACTAAGATGTTAATTTAACTAATTATGAATCAAAAACATATATGATTGAAAAGCTATTTGGTAGAACAGCCCTAATTTATTTCTGAAACCGTTCATAAATAGCTGTAAAAACAACTGCTAAGATTAAGGAAGGTAGTAGATTCTCTATATTAATAGTTCCAAGCTGGAGTAAATTGATAGCAATTCCTATAATAAGCATACCACCTACGGCACTTATCATAGCTATGATTTTCTCGGTGAAAATATGTTGCAATTGCACCGCAAGAACGGTCATTCCGCCCTGAAAAAGCAACATGGGGAGAATAGAGAATAAAACCCCAATACCATAAGTAGAAGCGAAGGCAATAGAAGTCACACCATCTAAAAGAGATTTCACCATCAAGAGTTCGCGCTTGCCCGAAATACCTTCTTCTATTGCACCTACGATGGTCATAGAGCCAATACAAAAAAGCAAAAAAGCCGTTATCAAGCCTTCCGTAAATTTTTCATTGCTGATGTGCAAACTATTCTTTAGCCACTCGCTTGTATTTTGGAAAAAAACATCCAAATGAATCAATTCGCCCAAAATACCACCACCAATGAGACTAAAAATAAGAATGAGGAGATAGCCATCTGGAATTTTGAAACTCATTTGCATTCCAATCAGAATCGTTCCTAATCCAATTGCCTGAAAAATAATAGCATTAATGTTCGGCGGGAAACTATTCTGCAAATACATCCCAAGTAGGCTACCAATCGTCACTGTTGCCATATTTATGAATGTCCCAATAGGTAGTCGTGCTTGCATGATTTTTGTATTATGATTCGCTACAAAGGAAACAAAGAGTAGGAAGAAAACCCTAAATTCTATAAGACATTAATAAACTTAGCCCTAAAAAATTCAATCCCTTCAAATGAAAAACTGTAACTTCGATTCCGTTCAGTATACCAATGCAGCTTGCGTGGTATCAAGGATTATAAAAACTCAAACCACATTATGAAGTACTACATCTTAGCACTCGCGCTATTTTGTGGTGTTGCTTGCACCACGGAAACAAGCGACACTACAACAGAAGAAACAACGGCTGAAACAACAGCAACGAATAAAGCCGACCAGCTATTAAGCAAATACATTCCAGTAAAATTGACGGCAGATATAAGTCACCTCACCGATAAGCAAAAGGAAATGGTGCGCCTATTAATAGATGCTGCGGATCGCATGAATGAGTTATTTTGGTATGAAGCACATGGCGACAAAGCAACCTTATTAGCGGGAATCAAGGACGAAAACTTGAAAAAATACGTACATATAAACTATGGACCTTGGGATAGATTGGATGGCAACGCAGCCTTCATAGATGGAGTAGGGGAGAAGCCAGCAGGCGCGAACTACTACCCAACGGATATGACCAAAGAAGAATTTGAAAAATCGGAACTCGCCGACAAAGCGGACCTTTACACCTTTATTCGTCGCAATGAAGCAGGCGAGTTGGTGAGTGTACCATTCCATGAGCAATTCAAAGAGCAAGTAGAGAAAGTATCGGAATTATTGCGTCAAGCATCCGATTTGGCAGAAGATGCTGGCTTGAAGAAATATTTGAGCCTTCGCGCTGATGCTATGCTAAATGATAAATATCAGCCCAGTGATATGGCTTGGATGGATATGAAAACCAACCCGATTGATGTCGTTATCGGGCCGATTGAGACTTATGAAGACCAACTTTTTGGCTACAAAGCAGCACACGAAGGTTATGTCTTACTAAAGGATATGAGTTGGAGTGCACGTCTCGAAAAATATGCTGCCTTCCTGCCTAGTTTACAAGAAGGAATTCCTGCACCCGATGCCTACAAGCAAGAAAAACCAGGTAGTGATGCCGATTTGAACGCCTACGATGTCGTGTACTACGCAGGAGATTGTAATGCAGGTAGCAAAACCATCGCTATCAATCTGCCGAATGACGAAGAGGTTCAATTAGAAAAAGGGGCGCGTCGGTTACAACTAAAGAATACCATGCGTGCTAAATTTGATAAGATTTTAATGCCCATTTCTAAGGTATTGATTGACCCATCGCAACGTGAGCATATTACCTTCGATGCCTTCTTTGGAAATACGATGTTCCATGAAGTGGCGCATGGTTTAGGTATCAAAAATACGATTAATGATAAAGGCACGGTGCGCGAATCCTTGAAAGAATACGCTTCGGCACTAGAAGAAGGCAAGGCGGATATTTTAGGCTTATATATGGTGCAACAACTCCACGCAAAAGGCGAAATTGATGGCGATATGAAGGACTATTACACGACCTTCATGGCAGGTATTTTCCGTTCGGTACGTTTCGGCGCATCTAGCGCACATGGTAAGGCGAATATGATTCGGTTCAATTTCTTTGAGGAGCAAGGCGCATTTTCGCGCGATGAAGAAACAGGCATGTATACCGTGGATTACGAAAAGCTAGAAGCGGCTACCAATGCCCTTTCTGGAATCATTTTGACCCTACAAGGCGATGGTGATTATGCAGGTGTAGCGAAGCTCGTACGTGAAAAAGGTAAAATAGGAACGCAACTCCAAAGCGATTTAGACCGTTTGCAAGAGGAGGGTATCCCTGTGGACATCATCTTTGAGCAAGGCGTGGAGGTCTTGGGCTTATAAGTCCGAAACTAGTATGCTCAAATTATAAAGTTCAAGTTCAAGTGTCAAACTCAAGTTTAAGTATTAAATTGTACTTGCATTTGACACTTGAACTTTATAAGGTATCACCTTTGCTATCCGCTACTAAAACAAAATCACTCATAGCATATGAAATATTATTTACCGATTAC
>CALGLY010000262.1 GCA_937959095.1 uncultured Saprospiraceae bacterium | reverse complement strand
TATTTCCTTTGTAGTACTAACCAAAGTCATACCATTTTTAGCTGTTGCTGAGTTTCTCATGACAGATTTTACACCCCATTCTAAGCCACTTTCACTAAAATATTTCCTACTTGTGCCTACTATTTTTCCATTTGTCGCTTTGATATTGAAGTATAATTTTCCATCCTTTGATTTCTTCCTCACAAAATTAGATTTCACTTCAGAAGCTCTGACTACAGCATCAACGCCATATTTAGCTCCTCTTTCGGAAATGTAAGCCTGACTTTTAAGTAGTATCTCTCCGTTAGCAGCGAGCAATCTAAATCGGTGCTTTCCTTTTTTATCTTCAAATATTTGAAATTTTTCCATATTTATAGTTGATTGAGAATTTCCTTTACAAAAGTGTCTACTCTTTTTATCCAAAGTTTCACATCACGAGTGCTTATAGATTTTGTCGAATGAAAACCTCTGCCTCTTCTTATCTCTTTATCGGTTTGATGAACTATAAGGTGTCTTCTTTTAATCATATTATCTAATACAGAATAACAACTTTGCATTGCAGGAGTAATATATAGACCAATTCGCATCAAAGATGCAGATATGTCACTAGAGTTATTAAAGCTTTGTCTATCCAAATAGCTATGCACAGATTTTTCTACTACCTCATCAACTGTTTGCCCTCTGAATTTAGACAAGTAAGCCAAACTAAACTTTGCTTGTTTATCATCTCTAGTAGGACCATATAGTGGAATATCTTTTAGTTTAGGCTCTATTTCTAACGGCAATCTTAATTTCAGTAAACTCCTAAGAAAATCCTCCATAGTTGCATGTAAGAAGACTACAGCACTTCGTAAAATGTCAGTACTTTGTGTAGTCCTCCGTCCTCTTTGATTGCCCGTAAGGTTTTCATATAAATTCAAGAGATTTTTGATTCGTCCTAAATTACCATCATAAATAAAAACAATATCATCAATCATTAGTTCCAGTTTTTGAGTTAGTTTTTTGTAAAGAGTGAAGTATAAATATACAAAAAATAGATTCGAAAAACAAAAGAGGCATGAAGAATTTATTTTCTTCATGCCTCCTTTATATTTTTTTACCCAAATGTAAATCACACATGAATCGCCCGATCCGCAGTAGCAGCCATCGCTGCTTCTTTCATCGCTTCCGTATAGGTCGGGTGAGCGTGACTCATACGTGCCACATCTTCTGCCGAACCTCGGAATTCCATCACTGCTACGGCTTCTGCAATCATATCAGCCGTTCTAGGCCCTACCATGTGTACGCCTAGAATCTCGTCGGTGTCTTTATGAGCGAGTACCTTTACCATGCCTTGAATATCCATACTTGCACGAGCGCGACCTAATGCTTTAAATGGAAATTTACCAGCTTTGTATGGTACACCCGCTTCTTTGAGTTGTTCCTCGGTTTGTCCTACCGCAGCCACTTCTGGCCAAGTGTAGACTACCCCTGGAATCAAATTGTAATCAATATGTGGCTTTTCGCCTGCTATGACTTCGGCTACGAATGCGCCTTCCTCTTCGGCTTTGTGTGCGAGCATCATGCCTTTTATCACATCACCTATTGCGTAGATGCCTGGCACATTGGTTTGTAGGTGTGCATCCACAGGAATACGTCCGCGCTCATCAGTCATGATACCGATGTTTTCCAAGCCTAAATTATCCGTATGTGGAATACGTCCAATTGCAATCAAGCAGTAGTCCGCATCGAGGCTGAAACTAACATCTGAATCACGCTTTTCTACACCAATTTTTACTTTGGTCTTCATCGCTTCCACACTCACTACTTTGTGCTTTAGGTGGAATTTGACACCCAGCTTTTTCATAGCGCGCATCAGTTCCTTACTACAGTCTTTATCCATAGCTGGAATGATTCTATCCAGAAACTCCACAACTTCTACTTCTGTACCAAGTCGCGCATAAACAGAACCTAACTCCAAACCAATCACTCCGCCACCTATGATAACCATACGCTTTGGTACTTTCGTTATTTCGAGGGCTTCGGTAGAGCTAATTACTCGATTGCCATCATAATTGAAAGCCGCAGGCGTATTCGCGCTAGAACCCGTCGCTATGATGGTTTTATCCGTCTCTATCGTTTCGCTAGAGCCGTCGGCTTTGGTTACTTTTATGGTATGTGCATCCACAAAAGAACCTAATCCTTCAAAGACATCAATTTTATTTTTCTTCATCAAGAAGCCAATACCTCCCACCGTCTGATTCACTACTTCTTGCTTGCGCTTTATCATTTGTGGCATATCTATCTTTAGACCTGTCACTTGAATGCCGTGCGTCTCGAATCGCTCTTTGGCATTGTGATAATGCTCCGAAGAATCCAATAAGGCTTTCGATGGAATACAACCTACATTCAGGCATGTTCCACCTAGACTATCCTTTTCTATAATAGCTACCTTGAAGCCCAACTGTGCTGCTCGAATGGCTGCTACGTATCCGCCAGGGCCTGCACCAATTACGGTTACATCGTATTTCATGTTTTCAATTAATACTAGATAATTGAAAGTTGAAAATTGAAAATGAAAGCACTTTAATTATCAATTTTTAATTATCAATTTTTTAATTACTAAGATTGGCAATGCACGCTTCTCGGATTGCCCAAACTGCTTCAAAATCTAGTGGAATGTCTTCACGCGCTATCCAATCTTTTAGATATTGTTGATGATAATCCACTTTATACTGTCCGATTTGGGAAGGTTTTATTTCTTGTTCTTCCAACAAATCGGCTGCTATACGTTCAAAACTTGCTCCATTCGCCGTCACGTCTATCCGCTGCTTTTGAGACTTTAGATAGCAGTGTGCTTCTGGAATATAGCTTAAGAGACTACGCTCAATAGGATCTCCAATATTAGGCGTATTCGATTTGGTCATTTTATAGATGCCGATGATGAGTTGTAGTTCTTCCAAGTCGTTTTCTTGGGCAATTGCTTTTATCAAAGCGTGCTTGGAACTACAAGTCCCTCTATTTTCTAGCAAAACTAAATCGACACGACTTCTATCCGAACTGCGTCCGTAAGGAATTGCTTGCACATAGGTCATCAAATCACCCATTGTTTTGATACCTAAGCTGCGAACTTGTTGGCTCAATGTGTGATTTGATACTATGTTAGCTTTTGCTATCAACTCTTATCGTCGGTTTTGTTATTGTTATTATTCCGCTTGTTCCTATTATTTCTTCTATCTCTTCGACTAGTCGGTTTGTTATCTGTTGGTTTATCATCCCAACTTGACTTTTTATTGCTCGACTTCGATTTATCTGCTGGTTTGTCGTCCCAACTTGATTTTTTATTGCTCGACTTCGATTTATCTGTTGGCTTATCATCCCAACTCGACTTTTTTGTATTGCCAGTCGTAGGCTTATCAGTAGTTTTTGTAGTCTCGCGCTTTTTGTTTTTCCAACTGCTGCGTCTTGACTTTGTACTATCGCCTGTTTTATTTTCCTTCGGCTGCTCTTTTGCACCTCCCGTTTTTGCAATAGGTGGTTTAGCAGCGTCTTTATTCTTACCTCTTCTTCTATCGCGACTTCTGCTTGGTTTTGCCTCTTTTGCACCTTCACTACGTTGCGCTCTTCTCTCTTCTCTTCCGCTCTTAGGCGTACCCGCAGCTGATGAATCTTTGCGTTCTTCTGTTTTTCGGTTTCCTCTAGCCGAAGAAGAACGCTTTTCGTTTGTTGCTCCTCTACTTCCTCTAGCCGATGGCTTTCTCGAAGCACTATCTCCTTTAGAATCAGAAGCTCTTCCGCCTCTTTTAGAAGGTTTATCTTTTCCGCCACGTTTTCTACGCTTCTTTTTGCGTACTTCAGGTGGCAGTTCTATTACCCCTGTTAAGTTTGCATCGAAATCTACTTCATCTTCTGGAGCTACATATTCTAGAATTTGTAACATTTGTAAATCTAGCGGCTTTTCACCTGCTTTATTCATTGCTGCAATTTCTTTCACGCGTTCTACATCCAAAGGATAAAACTGCCCTCTAAAACCTTCTTTTTCGTAGGCAAAATACATGACACGCTTAAAAATATCGGTCTTTACCAATACCGCTTTACCTGCTTCTGTATAGAGTGCGTCCACACCTTTCGGGAAATCTTCGAGTGCATCCATATAAGTGTCCAACTCGTAGTTTAGACAACATTTTAAACGCCCACACTGCCCTGAAAGTTTGGATTGGTTGATGGCTAAATTTTGGTAACGTGCTGCGGTAGTAGAAACCGATTTGAAATCGGTAAGCCAAGTAGAGCAGCACAACTCACGACCACAAGAACCTACGCCTCCAATACGTGCCGATTCTTGTCGCGCTCCGATTTGACGCATTTCTATTTTTACTTTAAATTCTTTGGCGAAGTGCCGAATCAATTCACGGAAATCTACACGGCCATCTGCTACATAATAGAAGGTTGCTTTGCGCTTGTCGCCCTGAAACTCTACATCTCCAATCTTCATTTCCAAGCTCAATGAACGAGCAATTACACGCGCTCGTACTCTAATGCCTGGCTCGGAAGCGCGTGCTTCTCGTAAGCGTTCCATATCACGCTCATTTGCTTTGCGAATAATGCCATAGGATACCGATTGTTCATCGGTTTTCTTCTTCTTCATCTGCAAACGAACGAGTTCGCCTGATAAGGAAATCTTACCAATATCATGTCCGTTCTGCGATTCTACTACTACGGTATCGCCTGTGATAGCGCGGGTATGTGGTTCATTTCTATAGAAGGACTTTCGAGAGCCATTCTTAAAACTAACTTCTACATATTCAAAGGCAGAAGGGTCATAAATATCCATTTTAGACAGCCAATCGTAGGTATTTAAGCGGTTACAACCACCCGACGAACAGCCACCATTACTTTTACATCCCTTTGCCTTTCCATCTGTGCCAGTAGCACATCCTTGACAACTCATGTTTATAATTTAACTGGAGTTTTTTAAACCCAAAAAAGCATATAAGTTCATTTAAGGTTTTTATGAAAATCACTTTACGATTCCAATTTATATGTTCTTATATGGTTCAAAAAATAAAAATCATCTCCTGTTTCTCAAAAAAGTGTGCATCTGTAGGCTTGCATCCAAAAATAATACTTTCGGATTTGCATTTCGCTCTACATGATAGCTCAATTGGTTTAGTAAGGTTACAATTAGCTCTACTTGCTGAAAACCGATAATATTCAGAAAATTCTGTGCGGTTTTCTTCTCTGCTTCGCGCAGGCGCAAGCGTGCTGCATCTTTGGTAGAAAAAAGCAATAAGTATTCGCGCATGAAATGAAGCGCGTACCGCAAGAAAAACTTCTGATTCTCACGCCCTACTCCTGCGAAATTTTCTACCCATTTCACTAGTTCCACGCCATGCCCTTTATAGCATTTTCGCATCCATTCTAGGAAGAGCGTAGCATTGTCATTTTCGGAGGCAACGGCTAGTTTCATGGCTTCATTGAAATTCCCATTTGCCAGTTGTGCCGCTCCGAAAGCTTCTTCTTGTGATAGTTCTCGCTGTTCCACTAGTCCTTCTACAATATCCTCATCGCTAAGGCTATGAAATTGTACGACTTGGCAGCGCGATAGAATTGTATTCAAAATCAATTCTTGATTTTCGGCTACCAAAATAAATAAGGTCTGTGCGGGCGGTTCTTCTATCAATTTTAATAAACGATTGCCTTCTTTGCCCAAGTATTCAGGCATCCAGATAATCAAAATTTTATGACTTGCCTCGAAGGTCTTTAAGCTCAATTTTCGGACAATATTCAAGCATTCTTCCTTGTTGATATTGCCCTGCTTATTCTCCGCACCTATGCGCTGTAGCCACTCATGTACTGTAGGGTAATGATGGTCATTGAGCATAGCACGCCAATGTTCTAAAAACTGATCGCTGCGTGCATTTGTGCCGATAGTAGGAAAGGAAAAGTGAATATCAGGATGTATCCATTTATTCGACTTTACACAAGCTCGGCACTTGCCGCAAGCTACTATTTCGCCTTGTTCGTCGGTCTGTTTGTCTTCGCAAAGCACCGTTTGTGCAAATACTAAAGCCATTGCTAATTTTCCAGAACCTTCTGGGCCTAAAAATAACATCGCATGCGCCAAACGGTTGTGTTGTAACATCCGTTGTAGTCGTTGCTTTGCTTTTTTTTGTCCTAAAACTGCCATTGGCTATTAGCTATTAGCTATTGACTTGGTGTACTATTAGCAAAAAGCTAATAGCCAGTAGCCAATAGCGCGTTACGCTTGCACCCAATCTAAAATTGCTTCATCAATAGGTAGTGTAGAGGAGGGATAGGCGGCTATGAGTTCGCCTTTTTCATCAAGGAGATATTTATGAAAATTCCATTGTACGGAGCTGTCAAGCTTGCCGTTGCGGTCCTTCTGCATCAGCCATTTATAGATGGGATGCGTGTCAGGTGGTAGAATGGAAACTTTAGTTGCTAGGGGGAATGTAACGCCATAATTGCGTGTACAAAAAGTATGAATTGTTTCTTGTGTACCTGGTTCTTGCCCACCGAAGTCGTTGCAAGGAAAGCCCACAATCACTAATTTATCTTGAAAAGCCTCGTATAATTCTTGTAATTGCTTATACTGAGGGGTATATCCACACTCAGATGCTACATTGACGATAAGCACTTTTTTGCCTTCGTAAGTAGCAAAATCTATTTCTGCTTGATTAATTCCTCTTATCTTAAACTGATGAATCGAATGCACGATTGAATATATATAGTTAGTTCTTTCATTAAATAATAAAAGAACAATTAAATAATTGGGTAATTATATGACATTACCCAATTATGCACAAAGAAAAGAAGGATTCATGAAAGTATCAACTTTTTGTGGATACATCTTTTTTATTTAGGGCAAAGCAATCTATTTCCTTTTTAGAAATTGTAGGATAATCTATGCACGTGAATAGCTAAAAACGCTTAAAATCTAGTTCATTCAAGTAGATGGGCAACTAAAATAGTGTTTTTGTGTTTGAAAAGTGGTGTAATCCAAAATGCGACACACCAAAATAAGCATGAAAGGTTCTATTCAAATCATAAAGTTATTTAATATTCCAGTTCTGGTGCATTGGTCATTTGGACTGCTTTCCTTGTTTGTGCTATATCAAGGCTATTCTAATGGTTTGAGTGTAGAAGGGACACTTTGGTTGGGTTTGTTCGTATTGTCATTATTTGTTTGTGTAGTCATGCACGAGTTTGGACATGCGCTCACTGCTCGGAAATATGGGGTAGAAACACGTGATATAATTCTGCTGCCCATCGGTGGTGTAGCACGATTGGATAAATTGCCCGAAAAACCACTCCATGAGTTTCTGGTAGCCATAGCTGGCCCTGCCGTGAATATCGCAATTGCACTGCTGTTAAGTCCTGTTTTCTTTCTGCCCTTTATCAATTTAGATTTGTCGAGCGAAGGCGGTATAAATGCTCAAAATTTCATTCCCTTACTCCTGATGTTAAATGTATTTTTAGCTCTTTTCAATCTCATTCCTGCTTTCCCGATGGATGGTGGACGTATTTTACGTTCCTTGCTTTCTATGCGCTTGGGGCGGGTACGTGCTACTCAGATTGCGGCTATCATTGGGCAAATTTTCGCCGTAGGTTTTGTGCTATTGAGCATTTTTAGTTTAGGTAGTCCTATGTTGGCGCTTATTGGTGTTTTTGTATTCCTGAATGCATGGCAAGAAGCCCGCTCGGTGAAGATGAATACCTTGCTCGATGAGACAAAATTAGTTGATATTATGCGGACACGCTTCACTAGCCTACATCCGCATGATACGATGCACAGCGCAATTAGTATTGTAGAAATGGGCTTGGAGTATAATTTTATAGTACGAAATGAAGTGGGACAGAGTATTGGCATTTTGCACCATGAGTTTATAAAGGAAGCCATGAGCGAAAGAGATGCGAATGCGCCTGTAGCCGTCTATATGAGTAAGCATTACGAAAGAATGAAAGCTCAAGATTCGGTACGTTATGCGGCTACACGCATTCAATCGAATGGCTATAGTATTATACCTGTGGAAGAAAATGGAAAATTAGTAGGTGTGCTAGACATGCAAACGATACATGACTTTTTGAAGGAAAATAAATAAGTACTCGGATAGAATTAAAATGAAAACCCTGATTTCAATCATTGATTTTCAAATCAAGAAAAATTTCCTATAAAAGAATGGGTTTTGAAGCAACTGCCTCAAAACCCATTCTTTATAAAACTAAAATGACTTGCCGTATGAAAATCTAAAATAGCTATAAACTAGCGTTTTTCATTTTCATTCTTATTTTCATTTTAGGCAAATTGAATTAATAAATTAGTCATTTTAGGCTAGTCATTTTTTTTTCTAAGGATGCTTTTAAAACCCTGTCTGCCGTCAGGCAGGCGCACATAGCCTAGCTACGTAAGACTTTTCAAAGTATTCTTAGAAGGAAAAAGGGCTGCATAAAGTGGCTAATTTATTATTTTATTTTGCCTTAATATCGTGTATATATTACTTCGCTACCACAAAACGCTCTGTTCTGTGACCTGCCTCGGTGATAATATTCATATAGTACACCCCACTAGCTAAGTTACTCACATCGAAGTCGAAGCTATTACGTTGTACATTCTGGAACGGGCTTTGTGAAATCACACGACCTGTTGCATCTGTCACTCGTAGGGTTACTTCTTCTGCTGCTTCTACTAAATCAAAGCGAACTGTTAGTATTTCATTAACAGGATTCGGGAATAATTCTACTTTATTCTCTATTGCTAATACTTCTTCTGTATTTACACCTATTGTATTGATGTGCATACGGATTAGCGCAGAGAAATTGCCAGAAGCACCTAAATCTTCATTTATAAAATCATCTGAATTACCGAATAGTGTCGCTAAGTCTGCTCTATCAAGCCCCAATTCACCTGCCAATAGACCAGTAGCAAGGTATTGTAATGCAAAATCATCTGTTGCTGTTGCACGGATAGGTCCTCCGTAGTTTATGAGCATGATATACTCTGTGTCGCTTTCTAGTGCAGGAGCTTCATTGAAAGAAACATTAATTGGCCCATTTACAGGCTCATCTCCTAATATTTCATACTCAAAGAAATCCACTAATTGCCGCTCATCACCTTGTGATATACCATCGTCATTAGCATCTTCCCATTTTAATAGTGTACCTACTATAAATAGTCCTGCAGCTTCCTCTGGGTTTCCGATACCGAAGGTAACCGAGCGTACTTCATAGCCATCACCATTTGGCACATAGAAGTAGTTACCATATGACCAAGTAGGTGTTGTTTCAAAATCAGGAGCTACAGAAGTGAAACCAGCACCTAATTCCTTAGCGAATGTAGTATCTGAAATAGCGAATAGAAATCCTTGAGAATTATCGCCTGGATTAAATTCTTCATTCGGAGAAGTGATGGAGTAAACTCCTGTATAAACACCTACTTCAGCAGGAGGTGTGAATAAACCATCAAATGCTTGATTTTCTACTACAGAATCTGCAGGAATCGTACCATAAGCCAATTGGTTGTTATAGATTTCATCCCCAGCTTCGTTGAAAATATTTACATTCAATACCACATCGTCTTGACTTGCAGCACCTCTATTACGTACATCGGCTAGGAAACCAAATGGCTCGATTTGACTAGCTGGTGTAATCGTATTTGGTGGAATAGCGAAGAACTGATCAACTGCTAAGTTGAATGATTCGCGCTCGATGATTTGTACATCATCAATAATCCAGAAGTAGTAATTAGCAGACATAGAAAACTTGATGCGTACATCACTTTGTCCATTTACTTCTTTAGGTAATCGTACGCGCTCTGCACGACTTACAAGCGTACTATTTACTTCTAAGTCATCATTGATAAGGGTACTGTCCCAAGTCATACCACCATCAATACTCCAACCTAAATAGTGTGAGCTTTGAAACTGACGAAGTCCTTGATAGAATTTCACTGCCAAACCTGCATCAGCAGATACGGCACTCAAATCTATAGCAGGAGAAATCAAAGCTGCTTGCTGAGGTGCAGCACAATCGCCATTACCGAAGTTACCTGCCGTACCAGCATTGTCATAGAAATCAGAATTAAGTAGCATTGTGCCAGAACAAGCTGTAGGAGAATTGATTGCTGCTAAAGTACCAGCATAAGCCCCTGTATAAGCTGTACCTTCTTGTTCCCATTGCCATAGCTTGAAGCCATCTGGTGCATTAGGGCAAGCGCCATAATCTACCGACATCCAATCGCCTATGCCATCTGTGAAGCTACCTTCGCCACCAGCACCCCAAATCACTTGATCGCGTGCATCTAATGCTTCTGCTAAACGACTGATTGTAACTGTACCATCGCCTGCAGTACGCAATGCCACACAGTCTGCTTGACTAGCTAAGTAACAAGGAATAGATACTTCCCCTCCTACATCTACGGTACGCATTACAAATAATGCTTCTGCCGAATTATTACAAATCACAGCTGCTGTTGCACCTGCATTTTGAGCATTCAAGCACTTTTCATCAAAGTTGCATTCGCCTCTATCAATGAAAGCAATACGGCCTGCCAAATCATCTGATATAGCAGCGCAACCGTCGGTAGCTAAAGACATAGATTCTCCAGTAGTACTGCCGCTGCAATATAAATCACGTGCAGCACCAAAAGCAGCATCTACACCAACTAAAGTGACATTACCAGTAGGTGTTTCAACAGAAATTTGAGAGGTTCTAGGATTAACCAATTGTGCATTTAATCCTTGTGTGAATAGTAAAACAGCACTCAGTAGTAGTAGCTGTCTCATACGTGTTGTAAAATTCTGCATAATAGTATAAAAGTGTTATTGAGTGAATTTTCGAGCCTGAGTATAAAGAATAGAAAACCTACTTATCCATAAATAGTATAAGATAGTAATCGGCTCGCAATGATGTACAAATATATAAGAAATCTCTGCTAACGAATGCGGAAATGAAAATAACAATTAAAATTAAAATTAAAAGCATCTGAATTTTAATAGGTGAGTTTTGAATACATGAATACTTTCGATTTTATTTTTTCACTTCATTTTTCCTCGCGATAAGCGAGAAAACCATTGGAATTTTCCCCTGCAGACCTTCCACTTGCCACTGTCCCGTTTCCACTTCTATGGCTTTTTTGAAGCAATCATAAGGTGATGTATTGTATTCTTTGAAATGCTCGATTTGCATCCCCTGTTGCAATAAAGCGGTCATCGTTTCACCGATACTATATTCCCATTCTACATATTTATTTTGAATAGGTGCATTGAGGTCGCCATAAGTACCTTGCTCGATTTCTATGATTGGGTCTCCTTTGAAGTAGGAATATTTAATATGCGTAAAGTCTTCATCAAAGAGCCAAAGTACAGGGTGAAATTCGATAAGAAAAAGTTGTCCATTGGATTTTAGGAAATGCTGTACGATATCCGCCCAATCATCTAAATTTGGCAGCCAGCCAAGCACACCGTAAGAGGTGAAAATGAGGTCGAATTGTTCATCTAAATGTTCTTGGAGTTCTAGCACATTGCATTGAATGAAGCGGGCATTTAATCCTAATTTTTCGTTTAAATTGCGTGCTATTTGTATGGCTTTATCCGATAAATCAACGCCAACCACCTCTGCGCCCATGCGTGCAAGAGAGAGCGTATCT
>CALGLY010000261.1 GCA_937959095.1 uncultured Saprospiraceae bacterium | reverse complement strand
CTGCGCGTCGCAGCACTTCAAAAGTTGTTTCATTCTTTGTTTACTTTCAGAATAATTCTCTTATTAATTTTTATATGATTCGGATATTGACTTTTCTTCTAACAATTAGAATTCGCAACAGAATTAATTCTGTTTTTACTAAAACCACCTTTTAGACATTCTATTCAGCAATAATTTTCCCTGTTTCATTTTTTTTTTGAAAATAAAAAAGCACGTCCCGAAATTAATCGAGTCGTGCCTACTCCCTACTAGAAGAGATTTAATCTATTAACTTTTTCTATGCAAAATCGTGCTATCCCTTTTCATAGTTTTCATAACATCCTCCAAGGTTTGTTCTATAGTGAAGGTCGGAGACCAGCCTACTGCTTTCCTGATTTTGGAGCGATCTCCTATAATAATAGGATTATCATTTGGGCGAATGAATTTGGGATTGGTGCGAGTAGCAACTTTAACGCCTATTGTTGTAGATAAATAGTCGATAATTTGCTGCAAAGAATAACCCGTACCGCTACAGACATTATAGATTTCGCCTGTTTTCCCTTTTTCTAATAGCAAGGTATAGGCTTTTACCACATCTCGTACATCCACAAAATCTCTGACGATACTAAGGTCTCCCGTCTCGATCGGTTTTCTCGATTTACTTCCCTTACGCTCCAGCAATTGTCTTATGAAAGAAGGAAGCACAAAACGTGCATCTTGCTTCGGGCCAGTATGATTGAAAGAGCGCGTCAAGACGATATCCAAACCATAGCCTTGGATATATACTTTGGAGAGCATTTCTTGCGCCACCCTTGCCACCGCATAAGGACTTATCGGATTGAGTGAATTTGTTTCTTGAAGCGGAAGCGCACTTTCCTCCACTACGCCATAGCTCTCCGAAGACCCAACGGATAGAATCCTGCAAGCAATCTTTGAAATGCGAACGGCTTCCAAGAGATTCAAAAAAATATTGACATTGTTATTAAAACTCTGAATCGGTTGTTGCCAACTATAACCCACGCTACTTTCTGCTGCTAGGTGTATAATATAGTCTGGCTGATAGTGCGCTACTAATTGCGTCATCTTACGCGAGTCGTGCATATCTAGTTGTTCAAAGGTGACTAGATTCGCATCAATATTCGGCTTACGTTTTCTATAAGTACCAATAATTTCAGCATTCGACTGCTTTTTTAGGTGAGCAATAAGGTGTTGTCCCACAAAGCCCGTTGCTCCTGTAATTAGATAGGTCATGTGTTAAGTATTAATAATGTAATCGGTTAATTTGCTAATGCGATAATGTTGAAATGCGTTGATGCGATAATGGAATGAGGTCCAGAACTTCCTAAATTACATAATTGACGTATTACATCATTGAAGCATTGTACTTAGAAGGCATTCTCTTCTCCTTTTATGAAATTAAGGATGGTCATAAAAACGCATTTTATATCGAGGAAGAACGACCAGTTTTTGATATACCAAATATCGTGTTCTACGCGAATTCGCATCTTTTCTACGGTTTCTGTCGGGCCTCGGTGTCCGTTCACTTGCGCCCAACCCGTCACGCCAGGTTTTACGCTATGGCGCACCATAAATTCATTGATAATTTTGGAATATTCACGGGTATGTTTCAACATATGTGGTCTTGGCCCGACCACGGACATTTGCCCTAGAAAGACATTAATAAATTGAGGAAATTCATCCAGATTAGTACGTCTTAGAAAAGCCCCTACCCTAGTGATTCGATAGTCGGTCTTCGTCGCTTGCTGCTGGTCACAGTCTTCATTGACTTGCATACTGCGGAATTTGAGGCACGGAAAATGACTGTTGAAATAGCCTGTACGTGTTTGTACAAAGAAGACAGGTCCGCTCGATTCTAATTTTATCAGAAAAGTCACCAAAGGAATCATCCACGATAAAATGAAGACAATGACGATGAAAGAGAATACAATATCGAATACGCGTTTCAGGATTTGATAGGGTCGCTGCGCAATCGCTTCTTTTCGTTGGAAAAGTACTGGAATATCGCACACTTCTTCTAGGCGAATACCTTTAGGAAACAAGTACGCTTCTTGAGGCATTACTATAAAATCTATAGCTTTTGCCCTGCAAAGCTGCATCAAATAGCGAAGTTCGTTATCATCCAATCCACTATCTACATAGACAATTCGTTGGATATTCTTGGCACGACGGATATAGTTGATAAGCTCTTTATCTAAACCGAGATTGCGCAATCTTGGAATTGCCAAATCGCCAAAATACCCTAAGCAAATCGCTTTCTCCGTATAGGTTTTCGCTAAGACTTTTCTTATCGCTCGAACATTCGCGCTCCTTCCTCCTATAATGATATAGCTAAAAGAAGCTGTACTCTTTTGTGGAATCGAAATCGGATACACCCGTTCCATCGCAATCCTTTTTTGTATAGAATGATTCATAGTAAATGGATTGAGTTTAGCAATTGTTTCTTCAGCAGATGTGCGATAATAGATTTGAGATTTGAGAAAACACTTGGTCTCCTATCTCACATCTTAAAATCTCACATCTA
>CALGLY010000260.1 GCA_937959095.1 uncultured Saprospiraceae bacterium | reverse complement strand
AAGAATGAGCAAGGACAGTACATTGTAGATGGTGCAGGTAATTACCAATCTTCAGGTAACTTTGAAGTGATTGGCGATCCAAATCCAAACTTTACAGCGAACTGGATTAACAATATCTCGTTTAAAGGAATCTCTTTTGGTTTCCAATGGCAGTATATCAAAGGAGGAGATATTTACTCTTCTACAGTACAGTCATTGATGGCACGTGGTAACACAGTTGATACAGATGTAGATCGTACGATTCCACTTATCATGCCAAATGCAGTAAAAGCAGATGGTACACCAAACGATATCCAAACATATATTGGTGATTCTTTCTTTAGAGCTTATTTCTTCGCTGATGAAGGAGGTATCTTCGATGGTACAGTAATTCGTCTAAGAGAAGTTTCTTTGGCATATTCTATTCCTAAGAAAGCTTTAGCAAATTCACCATTCGGACAAATAGGGATTTCATTCTCTGGTCAAAATTTATTCTACAATGCACCAAACTTCCCAGAAGGAATCAACTTTGATCCTGAAGTATTGAGTGTAGGAGTAGGTAACGGACGTGGTTTTGATTTCCGTACAGCACCAACAGGTAAGAAGTACGGCGTAGTATTGAATGCTAGTTTCTAATAAGAGGCAATAACAATTAAGATATTTTTTAATATCAATCCAACTATTGATGATAATGTTGAAGATGTTGATCAAGATGAATAAATATTCAACAGTTTTCAACAAACTCAACATTATCAACAGTTTGGATCGTTATTCCTAAATTTCAAAGAAAAATTTTCATGAAATTTATCAATAAAATGTTGCTAGTTGCACTACTGATTGGATTCGGTACAGCTTGTAACAACACAGATTTGGATTTGTTAGATGATCCAAATGCGATCACACCAGACAAAGCGAGTGTGAACGATTTATATAATAATATCCAGTTAAGTTTTGCAGCAGTATATAACTTTGCAGAATTTATTCCTGGAGGTGTAGCTAGAATGTATAGTTCAGGAGCATTTACATACAATGCTTATGCAACACCACAAACTTTCAATGCACTTTGGACTAGAGCCTATGAGGATTTACTTCCAGATGTGGATGCCTTATTAGCAATTTCTGACGAAAAAGGCTTTGATATTCATGGAGGTACAGCGAAAATAATGGAAGCTTATACTATGATGGTATTGGTTGATTTATTTGACAAAGTACCTTATTCTCAAGCTACGCAAGGTATCGCAGTTATTAGTCCAACAGCAGATGAAGGAGCAGCAATTTATGCTGCTGCCGAAGCATTATTGGATGATGCTATCAAGCAAATGACTGGTACTAATGCTGCTGCACCAGCATCTGATATTTTCTATAATGGAGATGCTGCTAGTTGGATTACATTCGCAAATACATTGAAGCTAAAAGCTGCTTTAAATAAGCGACTAGTTGATCCAAGTGGTGCTGCTGCAACTATCAATGCAGTAGTAGCAGGTGGTGACTTCATCGATGAGCCAGGCGAAGATTTCCAATTCCAATATGGTAATCAACGGAATAATCCACAATCACGTCACCCATTCTATGCAGATGCAACAGTAGCAAATTCTACTACATCAAATTATGGGTATACAGATCGTGGACATTATGAAACAAACGATGGTGATTACTTATCGAACTACTATATGTGGTTGTTGAGAGCAGATAAAGAAACTGCAGATGGTGCTGCTATCATAGATCCTCGTATCCGTTACTATTTCTTCCGTAAGATTGAGAAAGCGGATGATCAGGATGCAACAACTTATTCTTGTCACTTCTCTGCATTGCCAGACCAATCAGCACAACCTGATCATTGGGCAGCACTTGCAGGAGATGATAGACTACCATACTGTATCGTAATGCCAGGCGATGGTTATTCAGGAAGAGATCACCTAAATGGTGAAGGTATTCCACCAGATGGACCTACACGTACTTCTTACGGTCTATACCCTGGCGGTGGTGATTTTGATGGTAACTTCTACGAGGAAACACGTGGAGCAGGTACTACAGGTGGTAAAGGAGCAGGTATTCTACCAATCATGTTATCTTCTTTCGTTGATTTCATGCGCGCTGAAGCTGCTTTAACTATCGGTACAAGCGATGATGCAAGAGCATTATTGGAAAGTGGTATCCGTGCATCTATGAGCAAAGTGAGAAGCTTTGAAAGCTTAGTACCTGCTACAATGGCAAGACCAACAGGTAGAGGAGAGAATATTACTACAGTTGGAGCATTCTTCACGATGACTGATGAAGATGTAGATAACTATGTAGCACAAGTATTAGCAGATTATGATGCTGCGGGCGATTCTGATAAATTAGATATCGTAATCAAAGAATACTATATCGCAGCTTGGGGTAATGGTTTGGAAGCATACAATATGTATAGAAGAACAGGTTATCCTAAAAATATGCAGCCAGGTTTAGAGCCAGAAGTAGGAGCATTCCCACGTTCTTTCTTATTACCTGCCGATCACGTAACTCGTAATATCAATGCAGTGCAAAGAACGCAATCAGACCGTGTATTCTGGGATGATGGTTCTGCTAATGTATATTAATTTTACAATTAAGCAATAAAACAGGACATCGTCCATTTGTTTTATTTATAAAATAAAAATTGACTTTCAATTATGAATATCAATAAAATTAGTTTTCTATTGGTGGCTGCTTTGTTCTTCGTTACTTCTTGTGCGGATGACAGCTTATCACCAATTGTAACCTTCGATTCTGCGGGGCATGGTGCCTATCCGCGTCTGATTGAAGAAGGCGAAAAGCTTATCAATCTTTTCGATATTGATGGTTCTTCTTATAGCTATACGATAGAGTTTGTAGATGAGGAGCAAGGTGCTTTAGTATCAGAGTATGTACTAGATTTAGACTACAATGGTACAGGTGCTAAGGAATATAAGCGTTGGTCAGCTTCTGATTTCTCTGCTAATTCAACAGGCTATCAGCAAGCTCCTTCTATTACTATTACAGCAAACGAAGCTATCGCTGCTGCTGGTCTTACTGCAGATCAGGTAATGCCTGGCGATGAGTTTGCTTTCAAAGGAAAAGTAATCCTACAAGATGGCTCTGAATTTACAGCAACTAACTCTTCTGCAACAGTAAGAGGTGCTGCATTCCGTGGTCACTTTGATTTTACCTTGGCTGCAGGTTGTCCATCAGAACTAGCTGGTACTTATGAGTATACCACTACTGATCTTTGGTGTGGTGCTGATGCAGTTACAGGCACAGTAGATTTCATCGATATAGGAGGTGGTTCATTTGAGTTTAGTGATGCTTCTTTCGGTGGCTATGGTGCATGCTATGCATGCTGTGCAGCTACAGGTTTGACAATGATTGATGTATGTGCAGAAGTCTCTTTCACTAGCTTCGTAAATAGCTATGGTGATACATTCACTATAGATTCTGAGGTAGATGGTGAATCTTGGATTATCACATGGTCAAGCGACTACGGTGAAGCGGGTGTTACTACCATTAACTTCCCTGGTGGTGTTCCGTTTACAGTAAATTAATTTGCTAAGTAACGCTAAAAAAATAATTGAACGATTTTGTCAAGCAATTTTGACAATGGAGTGTTTCACTTCAAACGAATTGTCGAAATTGCTTGACTTGAAAAATCGTTAAGTTGTTTTTATGCTCATATTAAGGCAATTTATAAGAAGAGTTATTCTTCGATAGTTAAGCCATATTTGAATAATATTTGAATATGGCTTTTCTATTTTTTAGTTTTCAGTTTGATGAAACATGATAAAAAACGCGCTTACATTCCTACTTCTTTTCTTCCTATTCCTTGCACAAGCACAGAATACAGTAGGTATCATTTCGCAGCAACTCGATGAGGTCTACGAAGGCTATAATTTACTCTATCCGCACAATCAATCTACGGTTTATCTAATTGATAATTGTGGGCAACTTGTACATACCTGGGAAGATGATGCAGCATATAGCCCAGGAAATGCAGTGTATCTATTGGAAAATGGAGATATAGTAAAATGTAAAAGAGCTATCACAAGTGGACCAAATGACCCAATATGGGCAGGAGGCGCAGGAGAAATTGTGGAGATTCGTACTTGGGAGAATGAATTGCTTGATTCCTACACCTTAAATAATGAAACCTTCCGATTGCATCACGATATAGAACCCCTTCCCAACGGAAACATACTCCTGATTGCTTGGGAAGTTAAAACCTATGAAGAAGTCCTAGCAGCAGGTCGAAACCCTAATTTACTAGCAGATAATAGATTATTTTCGGAAGTATTATTAGAATGGAATCCACTTAGTAATGCGATTGTTTGGGAATGGCATGTTTGGGATCATCTAGTTCAAAACTATGATGCCACTAAAGCTAATTTTGGAAATCCCTTTGACTCTCCTCAACGCATCGACCTCAATTAC
>CALGLY010000259.1 GCA_937959095.1 uncultured Saprospiraceae bacterium | reverse complement strand
TATTTATAATTAATTTTGATTTGATTCTTTATAAAAAAACATTGGCTTTATAATTATCGTATAGATGAAAAGAGTTGTTGTAACTGGACTGGGCGCACTTACTCCAATAGGAAACACAACGAGCGCGTTTTCGGAGGCTTTAAAAAATGGGAAAAGTGGTGCTGCACCAATTACCTATTTCGATACCACTAATTTCAAAACGAAATTCGCTTGTGAGATTAAAGACTTCGAGCCAGAAAACTTTATGCACAAACGGGAAGTGCGTCGCTTAGATCCTTTTCAGAGGTATGCAATGGTAATAGCAGATGAAGCAATTGCAGATGCAGGGCTTGATTCTGAAAAATTGGATTTGGATAGAGCTGGTGTGATTTGGGGATCGGGTATTGGTGGTATGAATACGGTGGAAGCAGAGGTAGAAACCTATATACAGGGCAATGGTATTCCGCGTTATAATCCATTCATGATTCCTAAAATGATTTCGGATTTAGCAGCAGGACTCATTTCTATAAAATATGGCTATCGTGGACCGAATTATGCAACCGTTTCTGCTTGTGCATCGGCTTCGCATGCCATAGGCAATGCTTTTGACTACATTCGCCTTGGACGAGCAGATGTGATGATTACAGGTGGCTCGGAAGCAACTGTGTGTAAAGTAGGCATCGGTGGTTTTAATGCGATGAAAGCACTTTCTACGCGCAACGATAGTCCAGAAACCGCTTCTCGCCCCTTCGATGCAGAGCGCGATGGCTTTGTACTAGGAGAAGGCGGTGGTGCAATTGTATTAGAAGAACTAGAACACGCCAGAGCAAGAGGCGCGAAAATATACGCAGAGGTTGTAGGCGCAGGAGCCACTGCCGATGCACATCACATTACAGCACCACACCCAGAAGGATTGGGCGCAATGCAAGTAATGAAGACGGCATTGCAAGATGCCAAACTCAATATTGAAGAGGTTGATTATATCAATGTACATGGTACTTCAACGCCACTAGGAGACATAGCCGAAGTGACGGCAATTCAACGAGTATTTGGCGATCATGCATACAAATTAAATATTAGCTCCACCAAATCCATGACAGGGCATTTATTGGGTGCAGCAGGTGCAGTAGAAGCAATTGCTTGTATTCTCGCAATAAATGATAACTTTGTGCCACCAACAATCAACCATTTCACAGACGATGAAAAAATAGATTCTAAATTGAATCTTACATTTAATACTGCTCAAGAACGCAAAGTTCGCGTAGCCTTGAGCAATACTTTTGGTTTTGGAGGTCATAATGCCTCCTTAGTTGTGAAGCGATTAGAAAGCTAATTGATTTATTTTCTGGATAGTACCGAAAGTCATTGAATAAAGTCATAACAGGCACACTCGCAATAAAAAATATCGAAGGTTACAGATGAAATCTTCGACGTTTTAAAGTGTTCCCAAAGTGAATGTTCAATGTCTTTTTAAGAACAGTTTTTACCTGCTTTAATTTTCTTAAATAGAAAGTATCGAACGCTTCAAAAGCGTCCGACACTTTAAAAGATATAGAAGCATTCAAGCAATATGACCTCCCATTTTATTGCTAAGAATTGTTTGTAGAAATGCAGTAGAATTAATCTAGCCTTTTTTATTGTAACCAACTGATTTACAATCCTGTACCTACTCGACTATTAGCAAATCACTTGCTAATAGCGGGCAATTGTGTACTTTAATTTCTACTGCGTGAAACTCTTATTTAAGTTTTATAATTATTTTTTCTCTCCCGACAAGCAATTGGTTCGTAAATTAATACCACTTCTTGGGTTTTGTCCATCTAAAGTTAGCACATTCAAATTAGCGTTTGCACACAAATCAAACTCTTCCAGCAAGTCGGAAGGTGTCCAAAACAATGAACGTTTAGAATATCTAGGCGATGCCGTGCTAGGGACAATAGTGGCAGAATATTTATTCAAAAAATATCCTAAAGCAGATGAAGGTTTCCTGACGAAAATGCGCTCTAAGATTGTGAAACGTACTTCGCTTAATCAGATTGGCGAAAAAATGGAATTGGATATTATCCTTTCCGAATACAACCATACACGTATTAGCCGCTCTATGCTAGGTAATGCAGTGGAAGCATTGGTAGGAGCCGTCTATTTGGAATTGGGCTATCGTCGTACTAAACGCTATGTTATTCGTAAAGTATTACGAAAGTATGTAGACATTCACGAATTAGAACAAGTGGATGATAACTACAAGAGCCAACTACTGGAATGGTGTCAGAAAAATGGGCAAAACGTTAATTATAAGCTTTTGGCACGTTATAAGTTTGAGAAGCGAGATAGATTCAAAGTAGCCGTAGTTATCGATAATAAGAAAGTGGCTACAGCGGATGATTATAATAAGAAAAGTGCAGAACAAACTGCTTCGGAAAAAGCCTTACGCGAGCTAGGCGTTTTGACGAAAACAAAAGCATAGAAATTTGTAAAAAATAAATCTTCTATAGAGAGAACAAAGCAAAAATAAATGGCTCAAAGTGATTTAGGTGGGGCGTTCCATTGAATGCCGCTCCAAATATGCTACGAAATCAGACTTATCTTTAGATAAAAGTTAAATCTGTCTAGTATAAATGTTTTGAAATCAACGAACTATCGTAGTATTTGGGCAGAATCAAGCATTTATGTATATTTATACTAATGCTTACAATTTGACCCACCCAAATCATCTTGAGCCTGTCAAACATCCTTTTCGTTCCAATTTCTTGAGGAGTATAGTTTTTAGATCCACTTGTCCAAAATCCATGT
>CALGLY010000258.1 GCA_937959095.1 uncultured Saprospiraceae bacterium | reverse complement strand
TTAGTATTTGTAATTGTTTTTTAGGTATATCCAACGTCCTAACTGGATAAGGTATACTTATATTATGATTATCAAAAGCGGCTTTAATCGCCTTGATTGCTTTACTTTTTGTAGCTAAAATATTTTTCTGACATTGAGAGTTATGCCAAAATCGTAGTTTGAAATTAATAGCACTATCTCCGAATGAAGTATAGAAGAAGTCAATATTTTCTCTATTTGTTTTGCATATTTTTTGGATGGCAATAAGCGTAATAGACTCTACTTTATCTAAATCAGATTCATAACCAACTCCACAATCAATTACTATTTTTCGCCTGCCTGATATGGTATAATTTTTCAATGGATTTTGGAGCATTTCTTTATTCGATAAGGTTACTTGTTCTCCTGTAGGTAAAGTCAATATTGTAGAGCGTAACGAAATTTCTTTAATACTGCCTATATAGCCATTCGTCTCCACAAAGTCGCCTACATTATACATCTTCCTCACCGACATCATCACACCCGAAAAGAGATTGACTAATGGCTCTTGCAATGCCAAACCAATGGCTAAACCAACTACCCCTGCGCCTGCCAAGAGAGATGTCAGTGCTTTATCTAAATTGAGAATACCTAATGCAATAAAAAGCATAATCATAGTGAAGGCTGCCACTACAATATTAGACATCACGCTACTAATCGTTTTATTATCCGTCACCTTGTAAATCAGCTTATTAGTATAACGATTTAGATAACGAGATAGTAGTAGAGCTAAACTCATTACGATAGCCGCAAGCACTATGTTTGGAAGCAACAAAATTAATTCGTTCATCCAAGTTGATAATTTATTTACTAAGTCTTGCCATGCTATCTGAAATTGCATATATGTTATTATGTTTTAGATTAAAAAATGAGTAGAGAATTCTACTCGTTCTGTAAATAGAACGATATACTAAGATAGGAGTTCGTTTTTATTAGAATAACGACCGTATGTTTTACCCGAGTCCAAGCGTTTCCAAGTGAAGTGCTTGGGCTTTTCTAATTTGCTGAATATCAGCCACACCCTCAAAACGGTATAGTTTCATAAAATGGTTCTACGATTCAAGTTCAACTTTTCGGCAAGGCAGTTGAGTAAATGAACTATTACCCATTAGGCATAGCAGCCTTCACTTTACGAACCGTATTGACCGATACATCACACAGCTTCGCAATTTTTCGGAGCGATAAACCTTGTCTCAACTCACGGCAAACTTTTGGGTATCGAGCTAAGAGTGCCTCGCCTTGTATGGAAAATCCTTTAGGTCGCCCAAGCACTTTGCCTTTACGTTTCGCTTCCCGAAGACCAGATTTTACACTTGCGCTAATACGCTCTCGTTCAATTTGTGCGATGTTCGCCATTACATCCGTCACGATTTTGAACACAGGGTTGATATTTCCGTCTCTATCTCGTGCCTTCAATCCAAGTTGATGAATGTGCATATCCAAACCCAATTCATGGACAACAGTATGAATATTGTTCTGAACGTCTATGGCATTTCGACCAAAACGAGCTAGTTCAGACAAGAGTAAGACGGCGATCCGCTCCTGTCGGAGGTAGTCAAACATAATTTTGGCACTTTTTCGACTCTGCGCTTGGGTTTCCCCTGAAGTAATATCAATAAAAACCTCAACGACTTCTAGGTCATTTCGTTTGGCGTATTCCTTCAAGTCATTGACCTGTCGAGTGCATTCCTGGCGATCGGTAGAAACTCTTGCATAGATGGCGGCTTTTTTCTTCGCGTTCTTCATGCTGCTAAAATACACAATTGTATCAATTTAAACACTTGTTTTTACTGATACACCTGAAAGGGGTTAGAATCCATAAATTTCTTCATCAGAAACTTATAAACTCAAATGATATCTCGTTGCCCGAGCTTCTCCAACTTTAATTAATGCACCAAATTCTACTAGATTAGCAAGGTCTCTAGTAGCAGTTGCTTTAGAGCTTTTCGTGATGGAACTGTATTTTTTTGCACTCATTCCCCCCTTGAAGCCTTCTACACCAGCATCAAACATTTTTGCTATTACTTTCTCCTGTCTTGAATTTAACTTGGATTTGTGTTGATCGAAAAATTGAGTTTTTTGAATAGTGAAGTGAACGCGATTTTTTGCATCCTTTTGAGCGAAGAGAACAGTTTGTAGAAAGTATTTTATCCAAGCTGTAATTTCATTGTTGCGTTGTGCATTTTTCAGCGCATTATAATAGTCTTGTCGTTTCATTTCCATGGCACTAGATAGACTTAGAAGAATAGGCTGTCCAACGCCTTGTGATAAAGCTTTTTCGGATATAGCTCTACCTATACGTCCATTTCCATCTTCAAAGGGGTGAATGCTTTCAAAGTAAAGATGAGCAATAGCAGCACGTACAGGTGCATGAAGTATTGTATGGACTTGATTTGGAGCAGTTGCATTGAACCATGAGAAAAAGCCTTTCATCAAAGAAGGAACTTCTAAAGATGGTGGTGCTTCAAAATGAATCGTCTCGTTTCCAATAGCACCTGATATGACTTGCATTGGCTCGCTCCCACTACGATAAGCCCCTTTGGTAATATTGAGATAAGACTCCATCATCAGCTGATGCCAATTGAAGAGCATAGATTCATCCAAAGGAGCAGCAAAATGGGTACGCACATCTATCATTAAACGAGTAATTCCTTCTGCTCTTTTATCTTTGATGTGTTGAGGAATACGATTAAATCCCAAACCATTTCTGATAGAAGATAAAACTTCCTCACGACTTAGATATTCTCCCTCAATTTCGAAATTCTTGACTGCTTCGATGACCATTAGATCAATAATAGACTGCTGTTGTAGCGGTTCTGATAAGACATTCATCATCCCTGAAATTCGACCTTGCTGCTCTACAAATTCATACAACAAATCTTCTATATCAGAAAGATTGTACTTGAAGCTCGTCCAGTCTTTTTGTTGCCAATTGTATTGCATGAGCCAATTTTAATGCTTATTCGGCTCAAATATAGCGATTTATTGAGCCGATTATGAAAAAAATAACAAATCAGAACAAGAAAGCTCACTACTCTTTTTCTTTTCCAATCTCCACACCTCTAGAGCGCAAATAGCGATAGAGTGTAGACTTAGAGACTCCAATATGGTCGCAAATTTCAGGAATGGAACGCTCATTTTCTGTATAGAGACTTTCGGCGAGTCGGGCTTTATCTTTGGCTTTTTTAGATAAGCCTTTAGGTCGCCCACCTTTTCTGCCTCTTGCTCTAGCTGCTGCTAATCCAGCTTTGGTGCGTTCGCTAATAATATCGCGTTCAAATTCGGCAAGAGCAGCGAATAAATGAAAGTTCAAGCGACCAACTGGAGTAGTGGTATCAATATGATCTTGCAAACTTCTAAAACCCACTTCCTTTTCTTGGAAGAAGGACATCAAGCGAACCAAGTCTTGTAAGGAGCGTCCGAGTCTATCCAGTTTCCAAACGACAACAAGGTCATCTTTGCGAAGTTGTGCCAACATTTTTTGCAGTTCTGGACGTTCCGCATTTTTGCCACTAGCTTTTTCTTCATATATTTCGGTGCAACCTTCTTTGGAAAGCGCATCTTTCTGAAGTGCTAAAGACTGGTCTTTTGTACTGACGCGGGCATAACCAAATTTCATAAGCCAAGTTTTATAAAAAGGTTCAATTCAAGTATAAAGATACTTTGATTTTCGTAACGATTTTATAAAACTTAGCCTATTTTGTAAAATCCTTAAAAACAGGGGTTTATGCGCTATTTGGCACTATCCAAATTTTTCAGATTCTGAACCTCAAAAAACGACC
>CALGLY010000257.1 GCA_937959095.1 uncultured Saprospiraceae bacterium | reverse complement strand
CTTCGCTACTATTGGTCGCTACGTTTTGATGCAATTTGTACAATGTCAGATTTATTTTGTGAATATTACAAAGGATGTAATTCTATCCTTTGATTTGAAAGGCGGGCAGGTGCTGCTAGGGGCTGTAATATTACGAATTGGAATTGAAAAAACAAAAAGCTTATATCTACAAATTGCATATTAAGGGAGCAGGCTATTGTAAAACATCGTATTTTCATTATTTCGGATAGGCTTAAAACTAGTAAAATAATTTACCTTAGCCGCCCAATTAGTAAATGCTCAATGCGCGAACCTGCCCGTTCTATTCAGGCGAGTTTTGAATGTGTTAATGCGATAATATTTTAGGAAAAATAGTATCGCATTTTCGCATCATCGCATTTCATCATTATAAATATGAGTACATCTAAGCGTTACATTTGTATACATGGACATTTTTATCAGCCTCCGCGCGAAAATGCGTGGTTAGAAGTCATTGAAAAACAAGATTCTGCTGCGCCTTTCCACGATTGGAATGAGCGTATCAATTTTGAATGCTATGCCCCCAATGCAGCTGCAAGAATATTGGATGAAGAGCGATTCATTGAAAAAATTGTAAATAATTACGTCCGTATTTCCTTCAATATTGGGCCAACTTTGCTTTCTTGGATGGAGCAACAGGATCCCGCGACGTATCGGCGTATATTAGAAGCAGATCGCCTTGCGCAAGAACGCTACAATGGAGCTGGTTCGGCGGCAGCTCAAACCTATAATCACCTCATTATGCCCTTAGCCAATGGGCGCGACCAAGAAACACAGACGATTTGGGGAATTAAGGATTTTGAACATCGTTTCCGACGCAAACCCAAGGGCATGTGGCTTTCGGAAACAGCCGTAAATACCGACAATTTAGAAGTCTTAGCTGCTAATGGCATCGAATTTACAATACTCGCACCTCGGCAAGCAAAAGCCTACCGAAAAATAGGCGATGAACACTGGACAGAAGGCGGTGTTGATCCGCGTCGTCCGTACCTTTGTCGTTTGCCTTCAGGTCGAACCATTTCGTTATTTGTATATGATGGCAATGTATCGCAAGGTGTGGCTTTTGAAGGACTGTTGAATAATGGAAAAAGCTTCGCAAAACGCCTTTTAGGTGCGCTAGATGACAGAGAAGAACCACAACTCGTGCATATCGCTACCGATGGCGAAAGCTATGGACATCATCATCGTTATGGCGAAATGGCCTTGGCTGATTGTTTGAATTATATTGAGCAAGAAGAGTCGGTGGATATCATAAATTATAGTGAATATTTAGCTAAATTTCCACCACAATATGAGCTACAAATCCATGAAAACACCTCTTGGAGTTGCGTGCATGGTGTGGAACGTTGGAGATCCAATTGTGGTTGTCATACAGGAGGTGAGGCAGGTTGGCATCAGAAGTGGCGCGCACCGCTCCGCGATACCCTCGATTGGCTGCGCGACCAACTGATTCCTATTTATGAACGCGAAGGTTCGAAATATCTTCGTGATGTATGGGCAGCGCGAAATGATTATATTCAGGTATTACTTCACCATCGTTCTGCGGAAAGTATTCAACAATTTTTCACGCTGCACGCATTATATCCATTGGCCCAAGCCGAACAAACGAAAGTACTACGTCTACTAGAAATGCAGCGACATGCCATGCTTATGTATACGAGTTGCGCGTGGTTTTTCAATGAAATTTCGGGTTTAGAAACCAATCAAACCTTGCAATATGCGAATCGAGCAATTTATTACGCCAATCAGGTAGGGCAAGTAGATTTGCACGAAGAATTTGTAGAACGCCTTGCGAAAGCACCGAGTAATATCCATGAAACAGGTGCGGTAAGTTATGTCAAAAATGTCGCGCCTGCGCGTGTCGATTTAGAGCGTGTAGGGATGCACTATGCAGCAGCCTCCCTCTTTGTGGATAATCCAGAAGACTTGAGTTTATTCAATTATACGGCTAAAAACGAACATTTTCAACGTCTCCTTGCAGGAACACAACGTTTTGCCGTTGGGCGAACTATTGTGAAGTCAAAAGTGACACAATCTGAAAAGCTATTCAGCTTTGTAGTTATCTATTTAGGGCAGCAAAATATACTTGGCAGCATTTCTACGAGTATGGATATGGCTACCTATGAAAAAATGGAGAAAAAGACCACTGCGGCTTTTAGAAGTGGTGATTTGGGACGTGTAATTGCTACGGTGCAACGCTACTTTAAGCTGAATAACTTCACGATTTGGCAACTTTTCCAAGATGAAAAACGACGTATCCTAAAAAGCATATCCGATACGAGTCTAGAGCAAGCAGAAACCGCTTTTCGAGATGTCTATAATGACAATTATCAACTGATGACGGGTTTACAGCAAAGCGGTATTCCTTTGCCTGATGTCTATACGAGCGTGATACAATATGTAGTGAACCATGACCTAGAGCAGTTTTTTGAGCAAGAAGAATTATCTATTGAAGAGATAAATCGCTTAAAAAATGAGTTGCAAAAGTGGAATATCACTATTTCTAATCCGAAGACGCTAACCCTCGTTGCTGAAGAGCGCATTTTTAAAGAAATTCAAGAAATAGAGCTTGCTCATAGCGATTTGAAGCAACTTTCTAGCCTGAATACGGTGCTAGAGAATCTGCAAAGCATGGGCGTAGAACTCAATGTTTGGAAAGGGCAAAACTTGTACTATTCCTTACTAAAAGAATACAAAGAAGGAAAGCGTCGCTATGCGGATGTGCGTTGGGAAGAGGCGTTTAAGTATTTAGGAAAGTTATTGAAAGTCAAAACTTAGAAAAATCTACCTCTAGGTCGGTTTTGACGCATTAAACTCCTGTTTCTTGTGGTTCGGTATTTTTCTAACTCTGAAAAGTGTGGTTCGCCACGCTTAATTTTAAAATGCGTAATAGAAGATAAGAAAGCCGTTTTCATTTCTGATACATCAACGCCTTCTTTTCTTATTTCACAAACAATACCGCCCTCTACGCCCATATTTACCATAGAGTGGATTTCTAATTCTGTCTTTGTATTAATTTTCACATTTGGGAATGCCTCTCGAAGTTTAGGAAGTACTTTTCCTGTCGGAAAAACCTTGATAGGTAAATCATCCTTTACTTTATTGATGAGTGCTTGTTCATTTTGTAACATCTTCTTTATCGTTTATTATCAAAAGTACGATTTTAGCACGACATTTAGAAGCATATCAATTTAGAAACTACATTCCAATGTGTAAAGAACTTTTCTCATCTTTGCTGCCCAATTCAAATAGACGATGAACAAACTATACGATGTAGCCATAGTGGGCGCAGGGGGCGG
>CALGLY010000256.1 GCA_937959095.1 uncultured Saprospiraceae bacterium | reverse complement strand
ATTCTTCATTACTTAACTGATTCAAGAATCGAATTTAGTCACTTATGAGAAATAAGCAGGTAAATTCTTTGCTTTTTTGGTAGCTAATTTCCCATTAGCTACCAAATTGCTTGAATCACTTAAAGTGATAATTCCATTAATTAATCAACTTTAGGACAATAATCAGGACAAGGTCTAGTAAAATCAAAATACTGACTTCCACCTCCGTCAGCTACTTTATTTTGATTAGCGTTTGGCTCTACCTGAAAGACTAATTCTGGCACTAGTTTTTCTTTTTTCCCTTCCATTGTATCACGCACGGCAAGCATAGCATATACATTTCCTCCTCCGTGTGCTTTAAGCGTATCAAGCATTTCTTGTAGTTCTGCTACTTGAATATTAAATCCTAATATACTATCCCGTGCCATTAATTTCAGCCCTTCCATCTTTTTTTTCTTATCTTTTTTCTTGTAATTGTCCTTCATGCAATCCGCACAATCTTTACTGATTTCATATTTTCCAGGCTGTTTACTTTTGTCACATAAGGCCATACATTTCTTGTCAAATGTAAATACATCGGGAGAACTCTCCTCTGCTGAAGGCTCATTATTACAAGCCAATACTAGCACACTACACATAGCAACATACAGTATTGCACATACAATTAATAATCCCTTTTTCATTTTTTTCGTTTTGTTTTATTAGTAATAATTTAGTACAACTTCTTTCCTAAAGGTAGAAAAAATAAAATAGTAGAATTCATTTTTCCCCACTTTACGTTTTTTCGTCACCTATTTTTATTTTTTAGTCCCTATCATTTTTTCAACTATTAAATTCATAACTTAGTACAAAATAAGGTTCTTTGGCAAGAGTTGCCAAAGAACCTATTATATCAACTTATAAGTAATTCACAAATTTCATCAATACTTATAAAAGTATGCACTAGTATTATCGGATACACTAGCATTATTATCGTGCACTCTTAATAGAATACAGTACTCTTGCTTTTGGATTATTTCGATCGCTATACATTACTTTTTTAGTGTGCAAATCCAGTTGAATTTTCACTCCTCTAGAAGCATCTTTTAGGTAGACACTCCATTCATCGCGTCCTTCTTCCTTAAATTTGAAAGATGCTTTTCCAGCTGCGTTTTGCTCTACCCAATCCGTTGCATTTTTCTGAACAAATGAACCTAAGGCTTTCCCTGAAGCATGGCCAAATTCTGCAAGGCAAACTGTCCAGCCATTCGCGCCAGTATACTGTTGAGTGATGTTATATAGAGGACGACGAGTAGGATTCTTTTTGTCTGAATACATCACCTTTTTAGTATGCAAATCCAGTTGAATATTTACTCCTCTAGAGTTGTCTGTCAAATAGACCGACCAGTCATCTCGGTGTGTTTCCGTAAATTTATAACGAGTAACTCCTTGTTTTGTACCTTCTTCCGCCCATTGTTTAGCACCACCTCTTTGAATGAACGAACCAAGAAAAGCAGTTTTGCTATTTCCAAATTTCACAAAATTAGCGTTGCGACCATTCACTGTTGTACTTTGTCCAATAACGAAAGTACTTGTAGATAACATTAAGATTATTGAAAAAAGAAAAATTCTCATGTTGATTGAATTTTAAACCATTAAGTAAATTATGAGCGAATCATTTATACAAAGGTCAGTATTCATCGTTTCTTTTCTCAGAGTGGAAAAACCCAAGTTTTAAAATAGGTGTTTTTACCTACTTCGGGGAAGAAGCTTTAGAAGAAATTATTATAAGGAAAGCATTAGAAAAGTTGGAATAAGTTTAGGGCATTTCAAGGGAGTACTTATTTTTTCTATCTAATAAGGTAAGTACTTTTTTATCTAAAAAGATGTCAAAATCCCAGATGTTAAGATAGGAGATGTACTGTTTTCAGTCTCGCATCTCCTAGCTTAATATCTAGTGCATCAAAATTAATGCTTCATAAATTTTTGATTAAAAATCTGACCATCCACTTGAATACTTATAAAGTATAAGCCACTTGCCAAATCACTCACATTTATCTCGCCTTGATTGTCTCGCAAATACCAGCGATCAGCAACTTGTGTTTTTAGCAGCCTACCGAAACTATCATATATATGAACAAATTCGCCATAGTATTTTTCTTCTCCAATGAGTTGAAAACGCAAGGAGTTACTCACTGGATTTGGCCATGCGATGAGTTCTGTTTCACTCGCCTTATTATCAAAACGAACACTTATCACTTCACTATAATCAAACGTTCCATCATTATCCACTTGTCGCAAGCGATAATAAGTCGTTCCTGTAAGAGGGCTGTTATCTTTCCATTTATATGCTTGTGGTTCTATTGTTGTACCGAAACCTTTCACGAAATCTAGCAACTGCCAATTGGATGCATCAGTACTGCGTTCAATTTCGAAACCTGCATTTTCAAGTTCCGATGCTGTTTCCCATTCCAATACAATAAACTCCTGATTCGAGTGTCCCGTAAAGGAAACCAACTCCACTGGCACAGGCCCGCATACCGAGGTCATATATCCTACCATCGTGCAAGCTGTAACACAATCCGCTTCGGAAGGGACAGTAACAGGTGGTGACGGATCGGGCGGATTGGGAGCACCAGTACAAGTACATATTCCACCAACGAATTGCGAGGAAGTATACATTAGCGCAGCGCATTCGCTAGTGCATTGTGCTTCATTTGCTACAAACCGAACAAGCGGATCAGGCAAAGCAAGAATATCCGAACAAACACACGAACATTCTTGAGCAGTTAAATAGCATAAGTTAAATGCAAAAAAGAGAATTGTAAGTTTTAATTTCATCGCTTTCTATTGATAGTTAGAGAATTCGAAAAATAGCTAATAGGTGCATAAAAGGAAATTGCATAGAATATCTAATTTTCTATAAAATCACCTTTAGCTCATAAATGAATACTGTTATTCCTTCAATAGGAAGTATCTTCCTTCAGAACAATCAGATTCAAGCAACCTAAGAAGTATAAAATATGTATTCGGGTTTGAAAAGTACTAAAAAGCAGTGAGGAGGAATGGTATTGACGTACAAAATCAAGAGTTATACAGTAATTTTTAATGTATATATTATTTAACTAATACTATACAAGTATCCTAATTTTCCCTAGCAGAAGAAGGGACACAATTTGATTTTTAGAGATACCTTAATTTTACATATGTTTTTTTTAAATAAATCAGAACTCGCAGCTCTTCTCGATTATCCAAGTTTGATTAATAAATTGGAAGATGCCTTTCGTGCCGATTATATAGTGCCGACGCGCTCACATTATAATTTCGAGAATCCGAAAGAAGATCGGCAATCGACTCTCTTACTTATGCCTGCTTGGGAAGCGGGGAAATATGTCGGGGTGAAACTCATCATTGTCGCGCCCAATAATGGGAAGTATGATTTGCCTTCCATTCAAGGAACGTATACCTTATTCGATGCCCATAAAGGAATCCCCCTCGCACAGATGGATGCAAAGGAATTGACGAATCGGCGAACGGCGGCGGCATCGGCTTTAGCTTCTCGTTTTCTATCGAGGGAAAATAGCGAGACTCTTCTGATGGTCGGCACGGGTTCGCTTGCTCCTTACTTGATAGCCGCGCATCGGGAAGTTAGGGATATTAAAAAAGTACTGATTTGGGGAAGACGCTTCGAGCGGGCAAAAGAAATTGCAAAAAACCTCGGTGTGGAAGCCATTGAAAATCTAGAAACAGGAGTGCGACAAGCTGATATTATTTCTTGTGCCACTTTGAGTCAAAATCCACTTGTGCTAGGGAAGTGGCTACAGCCTGGGCAACATCTGGATTTGGTCGGGTCGTATCGGAAAGATATGCGCGAAACCGATGATGATGCTATCCGAATTTCACGCATCTATGTGGATACGCTAGAAGGAGCAACCAAAGAGAGTGGGGATTTAGTAATTCCGCTTCAAAATAAAATTATAGAAAAGCAATATATCATTGGTGATCTTTTTGATTTGTGTCATGCCCGCTGTCTTGGTAGACAAACGCCTGATGAAATTACTTTATTCAAATCGGTGGGTCATGCGCTGGAAGATTTGGCGGCCGCAAGTTTGGCGTATGAACGAAATAGTAGTGGATCAAGCTCAATTTAAATTAAACTAACTGGTCTAATTTGTTTTTAATTGCTCGTATTTGCTTTCTCAAGGCATTATAGGAATATCCCATAAATCCAATATTGAATAAAATCATCGGCAACACGATGACCAATGACCAACGCACCCAAGTCAAGTGCCAAAAATAATAATAGAGTAGGATTGTAAGCAGCCAACGAATAATGGAACGAAAAATACGTTTATGTAAATTCGATTGTGCTTCCTTTTGAAGCGTATCCAACTCAGCGGAAAGTTCTTTTCTTGTTTTCATTTGTAGTTTGGTTGATACTTTATACTACATTTTTTTGGTGGGTTTGGTTCCTTTTTTAGCGATGACATGCTTTGGAAATATATCATACCTTGCTGGTGCGGATTTATAATCCGTCACCGCTATTCTACAAATCTTTGATTTTGTAGAATAGTCCAAATCAAGATGTTCCCATAAATCAGAGATTTGCAGAATAGCGTGTCGGACAGTATGTCCTGACGAGCAGCTAGTGAATGGGATTTCTTCGAACATTTAACTCCCGTTTTTTAATTATTTATTAGGTTTAAGATTTTCATTTATTATTCGTACTCCTGATTCTAAAAGATTCCTTTGCCATTTTTTTGTGTATACATCTTTAATTTCTTCAAAAGTGAATCCATTCTTGAAACCTCTTTTCAATTTAACGATATAATAAATTTGATAAGCAATATTCATTTTGACATAATTGTCATATGGTATTAATTGCATTCTATGTATTAGAAATTTATTATACTCAAAAAGCTTATCTCCCTTCGATTTAGGATTTCCATTGTAACCTAAAATAATGCAAATATCTTCAAGTTGGTCTAACCTAAATATGGGGATAAAATATTCTGGATAAAAAAATGAAGCCAATCTTATCGGCATAGTTATGGAGTATTGAGAAATCTGAAAATCAAAAATTCCGTTACAATACTCTCTAAAAATTTCATCATCATTCAAATTCCAATTGGATTTTCCAATTGAAGGAGGAAACAAATAAGCAATTAGTTCATCTAGTTTATTACTTGATGCTACTTCTTGAAAATGAGACTCCCGTAATCCACTTCCAGATACTTTCGATTCTTCTCCATGAACAATTTGATAATGCAAAGTTTCTTCCCTTTTTTCGTGTCCCTTGGGAACATAAAAATGGTTTTTAAATCCTTTTGAAATATTCTGAATTAATTTTTCTCTTTCTTTATTGGCTTTATAAGCACCGCCAATTATTCGAGTATAATCCTCTTTTGCTTCAAATAGTTTATCAATTATGCTTTGTATATCAAATTCATAGTTTATCTTATTACTATATTCAATTTTAGATTTATCAGATTTTTTATACTTAGCCCGCTTTTTAAGCAATAAATATTTGCTGTAATTATACTCAATTAAATCTTTTGTGATTTCATTGCTAATTGATTTGTTCCACAGCTCTGAAAATATATGCTTTGCTTTATTGAACTCCTTATCAATAATAATTGAAGTAATTTCAATATTATTTTCGAAGCCTCCTTTTGTCATATTCGAAGAGGTTATAAATCCAGTATTTTCAAATAAATATAGTTTTAAGTGTATAGAATTATTGTAAAGAATTTTGAAACCTCGATCTAATAAATATTTCAACGTTTCTAATTCAAATGAATTTATATTGTTTTCATCAAAACAAGTAATCAGCCTTTTAGTCTTAATTCTGTTAATATCATTTTCAGGAAGAATAACTTTTGCGAATGATGAAATAAACGGAACAGCAATCAATAATTCACTAGAACAATTTTGAAGTTGTTTCTTAAATTCGCTAGTTATTGGATTAGTTATTACTTGTCGAGTCATTATGTCTATAGATATTTATATTTTCTACGTATGGAAATTCTAAGAGTTACTACATATTAGTATGCAAATATTCTCTAAAGTAAAAATAGATTCTACCTACTGGTCTAGGATATAAAACACAAAAGCCGAAACTCCAAAGAGTTTCGGCTTTCAAATAACACATTATAATTATTTTTAATGTTAAAATAAAAACATTATGTTAAATTAATTCCTCTCTTCCAATACCTTCTCCGCACGTTTTCTCTTCTGCATTGGATTCTCTCCACTTGGACGATTGGTACGCTTAAATAATTCAAAGCGATTCAACTCCTGACGAGCAGGGTAGTAGTTATTCGATGTGTCCGTATCTGCTAATTCCAAATAAGGATCAAGCACAATGCTCGTCACATCCTTTTTGGTACGGAAAACTTTCGTCACTTTATCTGCGCCCATCTTCCATATTTCTGCTGGAATACGGTGCGTTTCTACCGTGCCATCTTCAAATTCTAAGTCCACTACTATTGGCATGACCAGTCCACCTATCAACTCAAAGGTGACTTGATAGAAATTATAGCCCTCTGCCATAAGCTCTTTCTCTGCATCGGATAGCCCATCTAAGTACTTTTTGTACGCTTTTTCATCCAAAACAGAGACATCTAATGGGTCGTAGGTCGTATAAAAATCAACCAATTTAGGGTCAATTTCGTCCTGTGTTTTCGTTATTTTCTTATTTCTAATCGTCCCTATAGGCTCACGTTGTCCGTCGCGCTCTGCTTTACGCGCCTTACTTTCTACCTTAGGGTTCTTAGAATCAATACGAAATGCCTTCACATCCGATATAGCTATATCCACATGATCGGTCGTATAGAACCAACCTCTCCAAAACCAATCCAAGTCTACACTCGATGCATCCTCCATTGTACGGAATAAATCAGCAGGAGTAGGGTGCTTAAATTTCCAGCGATTTGCATAGGTTTTGAAGGAATAATCAAACAATTCTCTACCTAATACCGTCTCCCGTAGGATGTTTAGTGCTGTTGCAGGCTTACCATAAGCGTTGTTTCCGAACTGAAAAATGCTCTCGGAATTGGTCATAATAGGGGAAATTCTGCTTTTATCCCCACTCATATAGGGCGTTATCAAGTGTGCAGGACCTCTGCGCGACGGATAATCGCGTTCCCATTGCTGTTCTGTAAGGTATTGTACGAAGGTATTTAAACCCTCATCCATCCATGTCCACTGGCGTTCATCCGAATTTACGATCATTGGGAAGTAATTATGTCCCACTTCATGTATAATTACGCCTATCATTCCATACTTTGTACGCTCTGAATACGTCCCATCTTTCTCTGGTCGCCCATAATTGAAGCATATCATAGGGTATTCCATACCGATTCTTGCCTGATGAATAGACCATGCCACAGGGTAAGGGTAGGGGAAGGTATAGTGCGAATACCACTTCAAAGTATGTGCTACTGCCTTCGTAGAGTACTGTTCCCATAGCGGATTTCCCTCTTTTGGGTACATAGACATCGCCATTACGGTCGTTCCATCGGCTTGTTTTACTGCCATAGCATCCCATATAAACTTACGAGAAGTAGCAAAAGCGAAGTCTCGCACGTTGGTAGCCTTGAATTTCCACGTCTTTTTCTTGTCCGATTTGGTCTTTTCGTTCTCTGTGGCTTCCTCTTCTGTTACTATTATTACCGTATCATCATAGGATTTTTGTGCATTTTTCCATCGTTTCCGCTCCTTTCCACTTAGTACTTCATCTGCATTTTGAAGCTCTCCAGTAGCTGCAACATAGTGGTCAGCAGGCACAGTTAGCTCAAATTCGTAGTCTCCAAAGGTCAATGTAAACTCCCCATTACCTAGAAATTGCTTGTTTTGCCAGCCTTCATTGTCTATATATACTGCCATTCTAGGGAAGAATTGAGCAATACAATAGAGATAATTATCATCTTCAGGGAAGTATTCATAGCCAGAACGACCTCCAGGAATGTCTCTACGGAAGCGGTCATTGATGTTATACCACCAATCTATATCAAATGTATAGCTTTCTCCTGCTTTCAAAGCCTGTGGTAAATCAATACGCATCATCGTCTTAATGATAGTAAAAGCTAGGTTTTTGCCCCCTGCGCTTACCTTTTCTATATTAAAACCACCTTCAAATGTAGGAAAAACACGCGCTAACTGCTGTACAGTCATCTTATCATCTAGCTCTAAAGTGCGTATTTTATAGGTATCAGAGTCTTTTGAGCGTACATTTTGGTCTAATTGCACCCATAAATAGTCCAAATCATCAGGAGAATTATTATGATAGGTAATAGTTTCTTCACCATCTATTCGTTGATTTTTATCATCTAGCTCTAATTTCATTTTATAGTCTGCCTTTTGTTGCCAATAAGCATGACCTGGCGCACCAGAAGCAGTGCGATACACATTAGGGGTAGGTAAATCCTGCCCAAGCTGCCTAAATTTATTGGTATTAATGTTCTCTTGTGCGTATAAAGCAGCAAGAGAAACCAGTAAACAAAGGGTAATTAAGCTTAATTTCTTCATTTCTACAGTTGTTTTAATATAAATTTGCCCTATAAAGGTAAGAGTTTCTTGCTTTTTATCGCTTCTTTTTTTGTCAAGGAAAGCTTAAAAGGCAAGTTAATCAATAAAATAGTCCATTTTCTCTACTTAATGTTCCACGTGGAACATTAAAAAGGCTCGCTAAATGCGAGCCTTTCCTCTTTTATCTGTTATGAATTAGCCATTCTTTGAAGCTATCAAAGGTCTTATCCATCTGAATTGCTTCTTTTTTCTTATCAGCTAATACTGCTAATCGCTCTGGAATAGGCACTTTTTGGTCTAGCACAGGCTCTACTATATCTATAAATTTAGAGAAATGTGC
>CALGLY010000255.1 GCA_937959095.1 uncultured Saprospiraceae bacterium | reverse complement strand
CGGAGCTGCGCCATTTGGCATCCAAACGGATTCAAAATTGGGATATTTATTCAAAAATCGGCTGCTGCGTCCTATATAATAAGCAATCAATTCGGATACTGGAAAGCCTTCGCGTGCATAGTGAATAGCAGGCGCGAGTATATCTTGCATCGGAAGCTTCCCGAATTGCTGATGCAACTCGAACCAACCATCTACCGCGCCTGGCACAGAGACAGGAAGCGGCCCAAAAGCAGGGATTTTTTCCATGCCTTGCTCCTTGAAATAATCTAAGGTAAGCTCATGAGGCGAGCGTCCGCTGGCATTGAGTCCATAGAGTTTTTGGGTTTTATTGTCCCATATGATAGCATATAAATCGCCCCCTATGCCCGAGCCTGTGGGTTCCATGAGTCCAAGTGCGGCATTGGCAGCTATGGCAGCATCTATGGCATTACCTCCTTTTTTTAGCACATCCAGTCCGATTTGAGTTGCTAAAGGTTGGCTGGTACAAACCATGCCATTTTTAGCAATTACTTCGGAACGCGTCGCGAAGGATTTGCCTGTAATGCGATCTTGTGCAATGGAAAGGGTGCTGCTTGCAAGTAGCACAAAGAGGAGGATTGTTCTAGCTATCATAATTATCGAATTGAAGAATTTATTGAACACAGAGGCGCGGAGGCGCAGAGAGTTTTTTTACGAAATTGTCCCTTTTGTTGTTCAATCTATCGTTTTAACACTAGAGAATATTAGAAAATCACAAAAGGGATGATTTCTGTTTTTATAGAAAAACTCTGCATCTCCGCGTCTCTGCGTTCAATACACTAAAAATTACTGAACGCCATTATTCATCAAAAATGCCTTTAGAAAGTCGTCTAATTCGCCATCTAAAACAGCATCGGTACGGCTTGTCTGATGATTAGTGCGATGATCTTTTACTCGTCGATCATCTAGTACATAACTTCGGATCTGAGAACCCCATTCATTCTTCATCTTGCCTGCTTCTACCTTATCCTTTTCGGCGAGTTGTTTTTGTAATTCTAGTTCGTAGATGCGCGACTTGAGGAGTTGTATTGCTTTCTCCCGGTTCATATGCTGCGAGCGTTCTTGCTGACATTCTGCCACCAAGCCCGTTGGTAAGTGCCGCACACGCACCGCCGATTCGGTCTTATTTACATGCTGTCCACCTGCTCCACTTGCACGAAAAGTATCCCACTCCAAGTCGGCAGGATTCACTTCTATTTCTATCGTATCATCTACCATAGGATGCACAAAAACGGACGCAAAAGAAGTCATTCGCTTGCCTTGTGCATTGAAAGGACTCACGCGCACCAAACGATGCACACCATTTTCTCCTTTCAATAAGCCATATACAAAATCGCCTTTCAGCTCCAAGCCAACCGATTTTATACCTGCTACATCTCCATCTACTCGATGTAGTTCGGAGACTTTGAAGCCACTTTTTTCGGCCCACATCACATACATTCGTAGGAGCATCTCTGCCCAATCGCAGCTTTCTGTACCACCTGCTCCTGCATTGATTTCGAGGATAGCATTGAGTTCATCTTCTGGCTTATTGAGCGTAGAGTGAAACTCTAAATCATCTACAATAACTACTGCTTTTTTGTAGTTTTTTTCGACTTCTTCTTCCGTAGCTTCGCCTTCTTTCTGAAATTCACTAAGGATTTCTACCTCTTCTACCACTGTAGCTACAGCTTGAAATTTATTCACCCAATGTTTGTGACTCTTAATGGTTTTCATCACCACTTCAGCCTGTTTGGAGTCATTCCAAAAGTTAGGATCTAGGGTTAATTGTTCTTTTTCTTCAATCTGTAAAATTCGCTCACCCACGTCAAAGATACCGCCGCAATAGGTTGAGGCGGCTCTTCAACTCCTTCATCTGTTCAGAAGTCATTCGTATGAATTAAAATATTATAATTGAACGCAGCCCATACAGGTATACTGTAGAGGCGCGGAGTCTTTTTGAGAGCATATTGGGATTTTTCTTTCCTAAAAACCAATATCTTACGAACCCGCCTGAATGGAACGGGCAGGCTTGACTGCATGAAAAATAAGCAACATATCCAGACCTGTCTGCCGACAAAGGCAGGTAAACTGTTTATTTTTCAGTTTGTCAAAACCGTAAGCTATTGATTTTCAGTTTATAAAAATTCCCCAACCAGCTCTAAATATTTTCCGCGCTTCCACAATTTACCTGTATGGGACTGCATGTTCAATAAAAAAGATTGTTTTTATACCTTTCTAATCTACCTTATCCCTGTTACTTCCACATAAAATACAATATCTGCATTAGCAGGTATTGGGCCACTTTCCTTATCGCCATAGGCCAATTCTGGTGGAATGAAAGCTATAATTGTCGTATTCTTATTCGTATATTTAAATAACTCTTCTAAGCCTGGAATTACTTTGCGCTGCCCTATCAGTATTTCCACAGGATCTCCGATAGTGAAAGAACTTTCAAAAGGCTCGCCGTTCATCAACGTACCATAGTAGTTGGCATCTACATAGTTGGCAGAGCGTACAAAGTCCCCTTCGCCTTCTTTGATTATCATATATTTCAGTCCCGAAGCAGTGGTTGTTATTTTCTCCTTCAACTCTCCTTTCTTGTAGGCCGCTAGCGTTTCATTTACCAACTGTGCGACTTCTGGCTCTCTCGCTCGCACTGCTTTTCGCTTGATTATTTTCTTGCGCTCTTGTTCTATATAGTTACCATTATGCTCATCTTCCGACAAAACATCTACCAATACCAAATCATAGTACATATAGTCTGAATTCTCAAACTTATCTGGTTTGCGCTCTAAAGTATCGAGACGATAATAGAGCGTAATACTATCGCCAGGCGACATTATACTAAATGCGTCCATCTGTGGCACGGCTTTGCCTTGGGGTGTTTTATGAAGCATAAAAGGCGCAGTGATATATTTCTTAACCTCTGTTCCCATTTGGTTTTTTTGCGTAGAATGTACTATACTATCTTGGTTTCGAATGTATAAGCGAAAATGAATAAAATCTCCAGGTTCCGGGCTTCTTCCTTCCTTATTGATATGATACTTGAAAGGATATCCTCCTGGAGTATACTCAAATTTTTCTTCTTGTCCACAAGCAACTACTGTGAGCAAAACAACAATTGGTAATATGATAAAATAATAACGCATTGTTAGAATATATTGTAAATGAATTGACAACTTAAAACCTGTCTGCCGACAGGCAAGATTGACAATTGACAATGATTTTATGTCCCGCTGACTTGAATGATTATGCTGTAAGTTCTTCTTTATAATGAGGTAATAATTCCTTGAAACGACGCAGTGTAGAACGTAAGCCCTGAAACGACGCACCACCAGAAGCATTGCGATGTCCTCCACCTCGGAAGTGCTTTTGAGCAATCTGCTGCACAGAGAAATCACCTTTCGAACGTAACGAAATTTTCACGATAGTAGGCTGCTCCATTACGAATGCAGCCATGCGAATATTCCGAATTTTCAGTAGATAATTTACAATTCCCTCTGTATCACCTCGCGAAATATCAAAATCAGCATAATCCTCTTTCGTCAAAAAGATAATACCTGTATTATATTCATCCAATATCTCCATTCTATTGTGCAGACAATGCCCCAATAGGCGAAGATTTTTTTGTTTTAGACTATTGAAAATTAAATCTTGTAGCAAATAATCATCTACTCCTAGTTCTATCAAATCGGCAACGATGCGGAATAGCTTTGGAGAGGTACTATATTTAAAAGAATTCGTATCCGTCAAGATACCTGTCATAATCGCTTCTGCGGTTTTCAGGTCTATCTTATCTTTATCATCGAGGTGCTGACTAATAAATTCATAGACCAACTCACAAGTAGAACTCGCGCTTGGTTCGGATAACATAAAGTCAGCAAAATCAGCAGGCTGTAAGTGGTGGTCGATCATCACTTTAGTTACGTCTGCTTTTTTCACCATATCCCCTACCTTATCTATTCTATCGAGGTCATTATAATCCAAGGAGAATACAATATCTGCTTCCGCAATCAAATCTTTCACTCGTTCCTTCTCCAAATCATAGACTGCAATTTCGGCTATATTTGGCATCCATTCCAAAAAATCTGGATATTCCGAAGGCACAACGATGTCTGCCGTATGCCCCAATGTCCTTAGATAATGACACATAGCTAAACTAGAACCAATAGCATCTCCATCGGGGTTTCGATGTGATGTAAGTACAATTTTTTTAGGTGTTGCTAATATATTTTTTAGCGTATTGATATTCTCCATAAATGATATAAATGCAAAACTAGCTGAATAGTAGAAATGATTTGTAACCGCCCTACTCTTCTTTTATTTTGTCCTTCTTAAATTACACTCTTGATAAAAAATATAGTTTAGGGAATCGGCAAAAAATAATCTATCCACTCTGACTTGTTCTTCCTGCCCGAACAAGCGGAGCAGGCGGGTTTCCTTCTAAAAAATCGAAAAAATAAGTCCGTCCGTCCGGATGCACTGATTTTTTCAATTCTTTAGAAGAAGAAAACATCTACGCCATAATGGGTACCTTATTTATTGCCGATTCCCTTATAAAAGACCATTCTTTTTTAACGTGGCAAAAAAATACAAATTGTTGTAAATAATTTCGCGCGGTGAATTTCCGCTTTTTTCTTAATTTAACCAAGAAGTTATTATGATTTAGAGCATTCTATGAGAATTAGCACTTCCATTATAAAAAGATAATGGTGAAATGAGTGATAAAAACAAAGTGATTTTTTACATTTGCGCGTTGAAAAGAAAAATAACTTTTCGGCATACCATTTATCTAAAAAAGAAATATCATGGCGACTAATAGAACGTTCACAATGATTAAGCCTGACGCAGTGAAGGCTGGAAATATTGGAAATATTATACAAAAAATAAACGAAGCGGGTTTCCGTATCGTAGCAATGAAGTACACGAAACTATCTACAGAGATGGCGGGTAACTTTTATGCAGTACACAAGGAGCGTCCATTTTATGGCGAACTAGTAGAGTTTATGTCTTCTGGCCCAATCGTGGCAGCTATCTTGGAGAAAGAGAATGCGGTAGCTGATTTCCGTGAGCTAATCGGTGCTACGAATCCAGCAGACGCAAAGCCAGGTACGATTCGTGCTTTATATGCGACTAGCATCGGCGAAAATGCAGTACATGGCGCAGATTCTGATGAAAATGCAGCTATCGAAGGTAACTTCCACTTTGCTTCTACGGAAATGCACTAGGGAGGATTAATAGACAGTGAGAGAAGTAAGACAGTGAGAGAAGTAAACAATCACTTTCTCACTTCTCTCACTCTCTCCTAATAAAATATCTTCACAAAGGACTCAAAAACCCGCTCAATAAACCGCTTATCCTGCGTAATGATGATGGCTTGCCCTGACATTTGCTGGTCAAAATTCAAGGTCTGCCCAAAGCTTGTTTCCAAACCATTCGGAAAATTTACTTCTATGGTATAAAAACTATCGCGCGGTAACTTCGATTTGTGTGCAAGCACGCCTTCCACGATACCAAACTCATGGAATGGATAGTTATGAAATTTGACTTTCACGGTCTGTGAAGGCTCTACACGTCCCGAACCATTTATTGGAATCATACCTTTTCCTACTATATCTCCAGTCGCTTCTATACTCGGATTATCTAAGGGAGAAATTGCCATCATCACATCCCCTCTATTCACATATTGTTGCTCCGCCCAGAAGCTAAAGAAATTTACCGAACCATCTGTTTGTGCCGTGATGACATACTGCTGCTTCCATTGCTTAATGCTACTTTGCAAGCGATTGATACTTTCTTTAAGTTGTACTTGGCTATTCTTATTGGAGGTTTCAGACTGTTGCGTTATCGTTGCAATTTGACTTCGCACCCGCTCTATTTCTATTTCTTTCTGATTGATTCGATCGTCTATATCGGTATCTTCTCGCTTTAGGATTTCTATTTTTTCAACCGTTTTCTGTAAGTCTGGTAGTTTTTTTTCATCTTGTACATATTGCTCCTGCTGCACTCGCGACAACTGATTGAGTTGACGAATACGCTCCCGATTATTATTCTTCCGGCGAATATCCATACGGAGTCCATCTTCGAGTTTCTCTATCTGATTTTTATAGCGTTCTACGGAGGCACGGAATTGCTTTTTCCAATCGCGCGAATAGGTTTCATAGGCTTCTACAAAGTCTGAGTAATTACTTTGCAGCGTTTTACCCAATACGAAACTGGTACTTAATTTATCTTCTTGAATAAAATTCTGATCTAAATCGCGCTCCAATCGGTCTAGTTCTTCCTCCAGTTTCATCACATCAGCATAAGACGTCGTCGCTTTGATAATTGCCAACGTTTGCTGCGCTACTACGGTGTCATTTTCTTGCACGAGCAACTGCTGAATATAGCCACTCGAAGGCGCAATAATATCCGTTGGTGGCTTAGCAGAAGTCACCATAATAGCTGCCTCCACTTTTTCAGGATACTTATAGAACCATCCTAACCAAGTAAATACAATCAACATCAAAAAGGCAGATGAAATCCCCCAACGCACGATCCAACGTGGCGGCGTTCCGAGTATTTCCTGCACTTCATCGCTTCGTAATTCTATATTGTTTTCCAAGTCATTTTTTATTTTATATTTGAACCATATAAGGCATATAAGGACATTTAAGATTTCTATTAAATCACTTTGCAATTTCTTCCTATATGAAACTTATATGCCTTATATGGTTCAATAAAATTAACTTCCCAACTCAAGCTGGTTCCGTATCAAATAATAATACGCCCCTCGCTTCTCCACGAGTTGTTCGTGATGTCCTTCTTCCACAATTTCGCCTTTTTCTAGTACGATAATATGATCTGCATTCACTACAGTACTCAAGCGGTGCGCCACGACCACGACTGTTTTATCCTTGAAGAATTCTTCAAGATTTGCCATGATCAAGATTTCTTGATAGGCATCCATCGCATTCGTTGCTTCATCGAAAAAGATATAATCTGGGTTTTTATAGACGGCTCTCGCTATCAAAATCCGTTGGCGTTGTCCCCTACTCAATCCGATACCATCTTGCCCGATTTGCGTATTATAGCCTAGTGGCAAAGATTCCACGAAGGACTGTATATTAGCTACTTTTACGGCTTGTAGCAATTTTTGTTTATCTATAATCCCTGCGCCTAAAGCAATATTTTTAGCAATAGAAGCCGAAAAGATAAACTCATCTTGCATCACTGCGCCTACTTTACTCCGCCATATTCGGCTTTGAATATTGGCAAGGCTAATATCGCCAAGTAGTACACGCCCAACAATCGGCTTATAAAAACTCAAGAGTAATTTCAGTAAAGTCGTCTTTCCGCTACCGCTCGTTCCTACGATAGCCGTCGTTTTTCCTTTAGG
>CALGLY010000254.1 GCA_937959095.1 uncultured Saprospiraceae bacterium | reverse complement strand
AATGGGCTTAGGCTGCTTGATTGGTCTCGAAGATTGGCGCACCGATAGCTTCTTCACCGCGCTGCACCTCGACTATTTGGAACGGAACTATTGGCAAAGTAAATACTCGATTTCTTTTCCGCGTTTACGTCCTTTTTCGGGCGGACTCGTGCCAGAAGTCATTATTTCGGATGCGGAATTGGTACAATTGATTTGTGCTTGGCGCATTTTCAATGAAGAACTAGAACTCTCTATTTCTACCCGCGAATCGGAGGCTTTTAGAAATAATATTATTAAATTGGGCATCACTTCCATGAGTGCAGGTTCTAAGACCAATCCGGGCGGCTATGCCGTAGAACCCACTTCTTTGGAGCAATTTGAAATATCAGACGAACGCAGCCCTTCTGAAATCGCTGGAATGTTGCAACAGCAAGGCTATGAAGCCGTTTGGAAAGATTGGGATCTATCTTATGATAGTCTTTAGCGAATTGAGGTTTTCGATAACGGTCATTTAGAAGTGACCCCATCAAGAGCACATTCTTTTTGTACTAAATACCAATTCGCTAAAAGCTAAAATATTACTAAAACAATGAATAATAAAAAACACCAACTCCCTCGCGATGTATATGGCTCGGACGAGCATAAAATGTTCAAGGAAACGATTGAGCAATTTGTTCAGAATCACGTCTCGCCTCATCGCGAAAAATGGGAAGAACAAGGCTACTGTGATCGGGAGGCGTGGCTGAAAGCAGGCGAATTGGGTTTGCTAGGCATCGACCTCGACCCGAAATATGGGGGCATGGGCTTAGATTTCACCTTCTCTGCAATGCTTATTGAGGAACAAGCACGTGCAGGAGAATTTGCACCTGCTATTTCGATGCACTCTGATATTGTGATTCCTTATATCGCAAGATACGGAAGCGAAGACTTGAAAATGAAGTACTTGCCGAAGTGTGTTTCAGGGGAAGCGATTGGGAGTTTAGCGATGACCGAACCAGGCACGGGGAGCGATGTACAAGCAATAACTACCTATGCAGAAGACAAAGGCGACCACTATATCCTGAATGGTAGCAAGACCTTCATCACAATTGGGTACACTTCGGATTTCACGATAGTAGCTTGCAAAACCAGCAAAAATATAGGCGCGAAAGGCGTTAGTCTCTTAGTAGTAGATGCTGATTCAGAAGGCTTTTCTAAAGGGAAACCGTTCAAAAAACTAGGCTTGAAGACGAGTGATACCTGCGAACTCTTCTTTGAAGATGTGAAAGTTCCTAAAGGAAATTTGCTAGGAGAAGAAGGGAGAGGTTTCGTATATATGATGACAGAATTGCCTAGAGAACGGATGACGATTGCCCTTTCTGCCATAGGTGCTATGCGTTGTGCTTTGGAGAAAACAGTAGAATACACCCAGCAGCGCACGGCTTTCAAGCAGCCAATCTGTGGTTTCCAGAACACCCAATTTAAGATGGCAGAAGTAGCTACTAAATTGGAAGTAACGACTGCCTTCGTAGATAGATGCACTGCACTACAAGCGGAGCATAAACTCACCCCCGAGCTTGCCTCAATGGCAAAATATTATGCATCTGATACACAATGTGAAATAATAGATGAGTGCTTGCAACTCTTCGGCGGCTATGGCTATATTTGGGAGTATCCTATCGCGCGGCTTTATGGTGATGCACGGGTACAACGCATCTATGGTGGTACCAATGAGATTATGAAGGTGCTGATTGCGCGTTCTATCTTCTCCGATTATTTCAAGCATTTGAAAGAAGCGAAGAAGCAACTAAAGACACGAATGACGGTGGCATAACCACAGCCTCATTAATCATAAAATGGGCAGACGATATTGAATTCGTTTGCCCATTCTATTCTCTAAATCTCTATTTCTTCTTCTCCAACTCTCGTCTCTTCTCCTTTAGTAGTTTCGGCACATCTAGCACTTTTCCTTCTAAGGTTTTATCTACTATCAGCAACACGCGACGCTTCCCTTTGTATTTAAAGAGAATTTTCTGCCCAATTTTCAAGCCTACACCACTATTGGACATCGGCGACAAATTAGGATTCATCACACCTGGAATGATAAGCGGAATGGATTTTAGACTTGTATTGCGTAAGGTAAAATCAACGTAGTCCGTCGAAATTTCACAAGTCGTCTCGGAAAGAGAAATTGGCTCTGGCGAATCTACCGTAAATGATCCCCAAAGCAACATAAACAATACTAATGATTTCATAATCGAATGATTTTATTGGAGAGTAAACTATGTTTTAGAGATTTTGTTCAAAAAGATATGTAAAACAAAAAGGCATAGAAACGAACAATAATAACTTTGGGTTTCTATGCCTTTACAGTATAAATTTAGTTTTTAGCCACTAATTTGGTATGAAAAAACCTATCTAAAAAACAAACCTTTCCACTTTTTTCCTTTATCAATCATTCGTTTTTGTTCCTTCATTAGCTTCGATACATTCAGCGTTTCGCCCGCCATTCTTCTATCGACTTTCAGTAATAAACGACGCTTTCCTTTGTACTTGAATAGGATTTTTTGCCCCACTTTCAAGTCCACGCCACTATTGGACAATGGTGATAAATTAGGCTTCATCACGCCAGGAATAATAAGCGGAATTTTCTTAAAACTGCTGTTCCGTAGGGTAAGATTTACTCTTCTGCCATCTTCTTCACAAGTAGGCATTTCTGCTGGAGGAATCGTTTCAGGCAACCCAACCGCCGCCGAACTCCAAAGGAATAGCAATAAACATAGTGCTTTCATAAGAATGGATGTTTAAGTTAAAAAAAGATGTATACTCAAAACGGGATAAAAAAGTGAATTGTCAAAATTGCCTGTCCCGTTTACGCATATACTTTTCGTGGCAAAATTGTGAAACTAAAAATCACAAATTTATGCCACGCAAAGTATAGGTTAATCTAAGTTGTAGGGAAGGACTATCCAGAAAGCAATAGGTTGCATCTAGTGGTTTGTTAATTTATTTGGTTCTCTGACAGCTTTTGAAAAATAGACGGAGGACTCTAAGTTCGAATATCCATTGACTAGCAATGTGGCAGCTTAAAGTGAAAGCACTACGTTGTTAACATATTGCTGTTCTGCCACACGTTCTGTTTCTTCATTTCTAATTTCTTGCTCTATTTCTTTTTGCATTAATTTCCACCAATATAAAGCAGGAATAGTATTTCCAGAGTGGAATTCTAAGCGATAAGCGAGGGCTTTACTTAAACTTTCTTTTCCTTTGATGATTCTATTCAATCTAGAAGGGTGAATGTCTATTTGTTTGGCTAGTTCTTTCTGTTTTCTTTCAGTGATTTGAAGGTATTCCTTAAGTATTTCTCCTAGTCGGTTTTCTTCTTTAAATTCCTTTTCTGCTAAGTACGTTTTTAGTTGATATTTTAGACGCAATAAATTAGATAATAGTTTTTCTTGTTTTGACATTGCTTGTCGTCGCTGCATTCGCAAACGTACAAATTCTGCTCTTGCTTCTTCGCTTAGTTCACCAGAAGCAAGCATTCCATCACCGATTTCTTCTGCACCATATTTTCGGACTGCTTCTTCGTATATTTCTCTATTCGTTTTCATCTCCTAAATATTTTTTTATAAGCCTTTCCGAATTACTTAGTTCGGTATAAAGAAATTGCCCCATACCTTTAAAACCATACTTATTTTGGTAGAGTTCAATTAGTTCTGTTTTAGGTTCTAAAGAAACAAAGCCGTCAACGCCTTTATCAAAAGAAATTTCGCATATATGAGCAATTAGACAACCTGCAACATAATCATACTCTTTTGAAATTCCTCGATTGGATTTACTACTTTCAATTAATCGAATATGTAATCTTAATTCTTTTGGAATCTCTTCTACTGAAATCAATCCTAGTATTTTTTCTTCAAGAATTAGACTTATTTTATATGCTAAGTACTCTTTTTCTTTATTCCAATCAAATGAAAATTGCTCAAATTTATCAATCAATAGCCAATCTTCGTCTTCGACTAATTCTATAATAGCTTCATGAAATACGCCAGATTTTTTGTGTAAAACATTCATGTAGGCGAATATACATAAAAGTTGCTGTTTTAAAGCAACTTTTATGCATACCCGAAGTACCTGTCCAAGCTCTATGTCCGCTGAGTAAATAGATTAAGAAATCTATGCGGCTGAAAATTTATTTTTGAGAAAAATAAAACCCAAGCTGCTGCTTCAATTCCGCAGGCAATTCAGGCAATTCCGAACGCGGAATAAGTAAGGTAGAAATATTATGCAAATCTGTAAAGATATGATGCTTTTCCGCTGTAGCCGATAAATACCCATGCCCCGACGAACCGCCCGTTCCGATCTTTCGACCAAGCATCCGCAGCACCATTTGGGCATGTCGATACCGCCAAGTTGTGAAGAGTTCATCTATATCAATCAAGCAGGTCAAGAAATTAAATGGCCCATGCAAAATGGGTTCATCCCGATATAAATTAATCAGCAAGGCCGCCACCGTCGCCTTGTACGAAAGTCGCAATTCGCCCTTTTCCTTCATTTCCTGATGCACCTTTGGGTCTAGTACCGACTGAAAATAGGTATCCGTGCCACCAAGCATCCGCAAGCGCATTTCCTTCTCCTTATCACTCAAATAATCCGATGCTTTGATTGCGTCCTGTTCCTTTTCGAGCATTCGCTCCACGGCAAGTTTGTAATATTTCAAAAAATCAAAATCTCCTAATTGCAAAAAGGGCGTACGTTCCAACCAAGCCTCCGCTACTTCAAACAGCGTACCGCCTTGTTGCACCGCTTTCAGTTGTTGCTGCTGTTCCTCCACGAACACCGAGGCATAATGATGATTATTATACGTCAAGCGTTCCTTTTCTTCCAGCCCTAGCAGTACCTCGATCAAGCGAAACTGAAAACTCTGAAAACCCGAAGCAGGAAACAAATAATTCCGAAAATCCAGAAAATCCAAAGGAGTCATCGTCTCCATCACCCGAATCTGCCCAATAAGTAGTTTCTGCACTTCCACCACCCGATGTAATCGCCCTACAGCCGTTCCAATATTCGACTCATCCACCCGAAACGTACTAAACATATCCACCACCGACTGCAACTCATGGATAATCTGCTTAAACCATATTTCATACACCTGATGCACCGTGATAAACAGCATTTCCTCATGGGCAGGCGTATCCTCCAATTCCGCACTTCGCAACTGCTGCGCCCCCAATATCTTATCCAATTGCAAATAATTGTGATAATGTATCGTCGTATATTTTTGTTTACGCTCGTTCATCTTTATTGAATCTGGAACACCAGATGGTAGATACAATTCCTGAATTGTATCTACCATCTGATGTTCAATTATTTAAAACTATCCGCCACTATCAGCTCCTTCGTTCCATGCGAATAGCTATAGAAACCTTCGCCCGATTTACGTCCCAATTTGCCAGCCATTACCATATTTACGAGCAATGGACAAGGCGCGTATTTAGGTCTTCCAAAGCCATCATGCAGCACATTCAAAATCGAAAGGCACACATCCAACCCAATAAAATCCGCCAACTGTAGCGGTCCCATCGGATGCCCCATGCCCAGCTTCATTACCGTGTCAATTTCCTGAACCCCAGCCACGCCTTCTAGTAGCGCGTACATCGCCTCATTTATCATCGGTAGTAAGACCCGATTCGCCACAAAACCAGGATAATCATTCGCCTCCGTTGGTACTTTCCCAATTTTCTTAGAAAGCTCCATAATCGTCGTCGTCACCTCATCCGAAGTCGCATAACCCCGAATCACCTCCACCAATTTCATCACTGGTACTGGATTCATAAAGTGCATCCCAATCACCTGTGCTGGTCGCTTTGTAGCCGCCGCAATCTTCGTAATCGAAATAGAAGACGTATTCGATGCCAAAATAGCCGAAGCAGGCGCGTGTTCATCCATAGAAGCGAATATTTTTAGCTTAATATCCACATTTTCCGTAGCCGCTTCCACCACCAAATCCGCCTTCGTTACCCCCGTCGCTAGTTCCGTACTCGTGCTGATATTCGCCAAAGTCGCGTCCTTATCTGCCGCGCTGATGCGCTCTTTCGTCACCATTCTATCCAAGTTTTTCCCAATCGTCTTCAGTGCCTTATCCAAGGCCGCCTGTGCAATATCCACGATTGTCACTTGGTAGCCATTCATAGCAAATACGTGCGCAATACCATTCCCCATCGTACCCGCACCAATCACAGTTATATTTTTCATCTTTTATGTTAGGACTTTTAATTTTTCTAAAATTTTCCGCAAAGGAACGGATTTTTAATGAATGCAGGAATTGCTTTTAAGTTTGTTTAGTATCATTTATTTTCTCATTTTTGATCAAAATCATAAAATGGATAACGAACAAGACCTCTACCTTCAAGATTTTTATAGCCTTAAAGGTGTTATCAATCGCTCCAATTATAGACTACTAAGCCTACTATATTTTGGATTATCTATTATGACCTATTTACTACCTGGACTAATTGCAGCACTCCTGAGTTCTAGTAAATATGCTCCTCCAAATAAATTCTACGATATACTAGATATTATTACAAGACCCACATGGCTTATTTTTGGTGGCACATTATTGATAAGCTATCTCATACTAACGATCAAACGAATGAGAGATACAGGACATTCTACTTGGAAAGTTTTGATTCCTTTTGAAAATATTCGTTTACTCTTTTTTTGCAAAAGTAGCTAGATAAGTGCCTCAGATTGTCTTTTCATTTTTTAGACAAAGGTATTAGGGCGTGTCCCCGCTTCTTGCGCTTCGTAGTCTGCGCCTGCGGACATTCGGCGGGGTCGGGCTATCCGTTACAATTCAGGCGGTCTTCATGCAGTTCAGCTAAAGTCGGCACATGGTCTTCCTACGTCAGCCCCCGTTCCGCCAAGCTTCACCATTACACGCGAACTTGTGCATTATTAACACTAGTTCCCTTTGATTTCTTTTTGTTCTTCTTTCAAATTAACGATTTCACTTTCTTTAAAAACCTTCGACCATTCTTCAATAAAATCATCTTTCAGTTTCTTTTTCTGTTTTGCAATAAAATTCACGTATAAAGACGTTTTTCCTTGCCGAATATACCATAATTGAGATTCTGATTTTTTGCGGCCTTTAAAAGTTGGATTTTCTAATTTGAACAGTATCCACGGAAATTCATCGGCTTCATCTTTTTCTAAAACTGTCAATTTCGCATTTGGTGAAGCAGCTTTTGTTTGCTCATACATCAAATCTTTTGCCTTATCCATTGGAACTTCTACTACACCTTTTATCGACATCATTTGACCAAGCATTGTCCAATTTTTAGCTTCTTCTTTCCCTGGAATTATTTCTATTATATGAATATTATCATTTTCTTGATTTGATAAGATTTTCCATTCATATTTTTCAAGCCAAAGAATTTTTAAGCTTTCTTGACTGAAACCTAGATTTGTTGTTATTAGAAAAAGTGTAATTGTAAGTAAGGTTTTCATTGTTATTTTTTTTTGATTAAAGTATATAATAGAATC
>CALGLY010000253.1 GCA_937959095.1 uncultured Saprospiraceae bacterium | reverse complement strand
CGCTTGGAGAAGTTATATGCACGCAATTTAATGACTGCGCCTGCACAAGCTGCCGCAGGACAAATTATCCTATTGAGTGGCAGACGAGACCGAACACCTACTTTGCGCCGCGCTGCTACTAAGCAACAAGCGACTGCATATGTTCCGACTAGTCTAATAGAAAGCAGGGAGGAATACATTGATTGGGGAGAGACTACTACAAGTACTTCTGCCTCAACAGTGACAACTACTACGATCAGACCTAAGCCTAAACCTTATGTACGTGAACACACGGAATCGAAGGTTTCAGCACCTAAACCTGTTGTGGTAAGACCAGAACCTGTTGTTCGACCAGAACCGATGGGCAAGCCGATAATACGACCTACTTATGTTAGTACACCTAAACCTAAGTTACCACAAGCGAAGCAACATGCTCGTGAAGTGATACACATGGAGTACTACAAAGTAAAAGTAGGAGATAGTTTATTTGCCATTGCAAGACGCTACAAGCTAAGTCTTGAAAAGCTGAAAGCATGGAATAAACTACAGGATAATACGATACATTTAGGACAAATTTTAAGAGTAGAATAATGAACAAAAATAAGTACATCTTCTAGTAATTCGCTTTTTTGTAAAACACGCGCTTCAAGCTTTGAAGCGCGTGTTTTTTTTATAAATTCCCTCTTTTTAGGACTTAGGTAAAAAATAATCTACCCACTCTGACTCGTCCTTTTGCCACCCTAAAAGCACTTAAAAAATGAACCGTAGCCCTGCTATGCTTAATTTTTGAAGTACTTTTAGGATGAAAAACTATGTCGCCATAATGGGTAGCTTATTTCTTACCTAAGCCCTTAATTAAAATTCACTACATCATTTAGCATTGCACCTAGATGATTTCGATGCCGAACGGCTACATAAGCTGATGTAGCACCTACATTTTCGAAGCGTAAACCAAGTTTGCCATCGCTATCAAGAAGCTCCCCATCTTTCCGAAGAAAGCAAGCATATTCTGCAAGCACTGTAGCAGTATTCGTCGCATCACGCAATTCTACTTTTACCCAATCGACTACATCCGCAGGAATGCTTGGTACTGTCACGCCTAAGCCATAAGGATCAGTAAGCGGCAATAAGCCTGCATTCTGTAAGTCTGTATTCATATCGCTACCATTATAAGGACCTTGCAAAAAAGTCTTAATTTGAAAAATCGTAGTCCGCGTTAAAGGGTCTGTTCCTTCCGCCATTTCTTGGGCATTTGTGAGTCCATCTCCGTCAGGATCATCGGTAGCATTATATTGAAAACAAAGCAATTCTCTAAACTCCCAAACATCATCCAAGCCATCAGCATCTACATCGGTACTCGTGCCACCATTACCTGAAAACATAGCATGTGCTGCATTGAGCGATGGCATATTGGCATTAACGCTTTTAAGATGATTCCGTAATTTAATCGTCAAATCTGTAGCTAAAGTCGGATTGCTAGATATTAAGTTTTGCATATCACGTTCTCTGATATTAGCATCCAAATCAAAGAGATAATTAGAACAACTTTCGTAGTCTACAATGAATTTATAATTACCTTCTATGATAGCAGAGCGAGGCTTTTTTAAGCCAGCATTAACATAATGAGGTGAATGAAAATAAAGTGGCTCTGTACGATTGATGCTTGTTTGGCTCAATAGCGGTACTAAACTAGTGCCATCTAAGTCATTGGGCAAAGCTGCTGTCCCTTGACTAAGTTCGGCAATGGTAGGAAATAAATCATAGCCCACTACTGGTTCATCGCTATGCACATTGGCAGTTACATTTGGTCCTTTTATAATAAAAGGTACGCGCAAACCGCCTTCAAACAAAAAAAGTTTACCAGCTCGTAAAATTCCATTAGAAGAAAACATACTCGCTCCCCCATTATCCGACATAAAAATGATGTAGGTGTCATTCTCTATGCCTAAATCATCTATTTTCTGCATTATCTGCCCGATGCCCGTGTCTAGGTCTTGTGTCATAGCTGCAAAGCTCACATTGTCATGTACTGTACCAGGTGTTTTTCCAGCATAATAACTTTGAGTAGCGGCTCGTGTTTCTATTGAAGAATGCACTGCATAATGCGAAAGCTGTAAATAAAAAGGTACGCCATCCGTCACGGCTTGATCCATGAAGTCCATTCCTTTATTGGTAATATCAAATATTCTTTTAGGATCAGCTTGTATTACCATCCCATCAGCCGCATCGCCTTCTGCATTCGTTGTTGCTCCATCCCCCTCATCAAAGCCATTATTCAGCACTGTACCACCTGATCCTAAATGCCATTTACCATAGTGTGCCGTCCGATAATTCGAGCCAATAGAATGTAACCATTCTCCAATAGTCACATCTGCTACATCTATTGTAGTATTCGTCGTTGCTTCTATTAGTATTTCACCTGAAGCAATCGAATTACCTGTTTCTGTAAATTGATTTCGAGCAGTAGTTTGCCCAGTCAAGATGCTATTTCGTGAGGGAGAACACTTGGGTGCAGGAGCATAGCCTTGAGAAAAGGTCATACCTTCCAGTGCAAGTTGGTCAATATTTGGAGTTTCATAAAAATCGCTTTGCGAAGCTGTTTCGCCTGCTTTTATCAAAGCCGAAGTACCGTTCCAGCCCATATCATCTGCAAGAATAAAGACGAAGTTCGGCGGGTTCATGCTAGGAGTGTATTCTGATTTTTCAGGTGTAAAATGTCCTGAAAAGGAAGTCCATAAAATTGCTGTGCCTATCAGCAATGTTGTAATACTAAAATACGCTTTCATAATACATACGTTTGGGTAAAAAAAATTTAATGCCAAATAGAACGTAAGGTATAATGATTCTTTTAAAATCTCAAATGGTAAGTAATCATCAACCCTTTGCAGGGCGATTACAATTCTTCTTTCAAAAACCGCCCAGTGTGACTCGTTTTGTGCTTCGCCACCTTTTCGGGTTTGCCTTGCACCACGATTTTTCCGCCTCGATGTCCACCTTCCAGTCCAATATCAATAATATGATCGGCTACTTTTATCACATCCATGTTATGCTCTATCACAATGATAGTGTTGCCTTTGTCCACTAGGCGATTTAGCACATCCAATAGGTGCTGAATGTCTTTGAAATGCAAGCCTGTAGTGGGTTCATCGAGAATGTAAAGGGTTTTGCCTGTATCACGTTTCGAGAGTTCTTCGGATAGTTTCACGCGCTGTGCCTCTCCACCTGAAAGCGTGGTTGCTTGCTGCCCAAGCGTAATATAACCCAAGCCGACATCGCGTAGGGTTTTGAGTTTGCGGAATATTTTTGGAATATGCTCAAAGAAGACAGAAGCCTCCGTCACGGTCATATTCAGGATGTCGCTGATGGATTTTCCTTTATATAAAATCTCCAAGGTCTCGCGGTTGTAGCGTCTGCCGAGGCAGGTTTCGCAGTCTACACGCACATCGGGGAGGAAGTTCATTTCTATGGTTCGAAGTCCTGCGCCCTGACAGGTTTCGCAACGCCCGCCTTTCACATTGAAACTAAAGCGACCTGCTTTGTAGCCACGTATTTTAGATTCGGGTAAATTGGTGAGGAGTTTCCGAATTTCGGTGAAAAGCCCCGTATAAGTCGCAGGATTCGAGCGGGGCGTGCGTCCAATGGGCGACTGGTCTATTTCAATAACTTTATCAACGTGTTCCAAACCTTTTATAGCTTCATAAGGCAATGGTCTTTTTAGACTTTTATAAAAGTGCTTTCGTAAAATAGGATAAAGCGTCTCATTGATAAGCGTGGATTTTCCTGAGCCCGAAACACCAGTCACGCAGATAAAGCAGCCCAAAGGAAACTTCGCAGAGACATTCTTTAGGTTGTTGCCCGTCGCGCCTTTTAGTTCTAGGAATTTGCCTGTGCCTTTTCGTCGCTTTTTCGGAGTTTCTATTTTTGCAGTCCCATTCAAATAACTCGCTGTAAGCGTAGAATCGGTCAAAAAAGAATTGGGAATACCTTGTCCTACTACTTCGCCGCCGTGTTTTCCTGCACCTGGCCCAAGATCAATCAGATAATCAGAAGCTAACATAATATCCTTATCATGTTCCACTACAATTACGGTATTTCCAATCTCCGACAGGTCGCGCAAGGCTTCTATCAATCGCTGATTGTCGCGCTGATGTAATCCGATGCTTGGTTCATCCAAAATATAAGTAATACCCGTTAGTTGCGACCCGATTTGCGTTGCCAAACGAATGCGTTGTGCCTCTCCGCCCGAAAGCGTTCGAGCAGGACGATTGAGCGTCAAATAATCCAAACCAACGTGCATCAAGAAGCCAATACGTAAGCGAATTTCTTTCAATACATCACGTGCTATTGTCTGTTGGCGTTCCGAAAGGTGCGGATCGAGTTCATTCATCCAAACTTGCAGGTCACCCAAGCCCATTTGGGCGAGTTCTGCTATATTTTTTTCTGCTAATTTGAAGTGAAGCGATTCGGTTTTCAGGCGTGCGCCACTACAACTTTCGCAGGTATCCACGGTCATAAAATCCTCTGCCCATTGCCGTATTTTTTCCGAGCCTGTATCCCGATGCCAGCGATCGAGCAGAAGTTTTAGTCCTTCAAATTTAAAATTGTAGGACTTCTTTTGGAAGGTCATTTTGAAGGATTTTTCCTTATCTCCTTCCAAAATAACATTCATTGCTGCTTCTGGAATATCTTTTACGGGCGTAGCAAAACTAAAATCATACTCTTTCGCTATGGCACGCATTTGCTTAAACGTCCAAGTATCACGAACCTCACCTAGCGGTGCGATGCCTTGTTCATTGATACTTTTTTCATGATCGGGCAGCACTTTCTCCATATCCACCATATTTACTTTACCCAAGCCTTTGCAGCTCGGACACATCCCATAAGGCGAATTGAAAGAAAAGGCATTCGGTGAAGGTTCTTCGTAAGAAAGTCCCGTCTCAGCATCCATGAGGTGCTTACTGTAAGGGAAGACTTCTTCGGCTTCGTGTTCCATCACAAATACCAAACCATTGCCCATTTTCAAGGCGGTCTGTAAGGATGTATTTAGGCGATCTCTGCGTTCTTCGGTTACTTTCAGGCGATCAATTACCAGTTCTATATCATGAACTTTGTAGCGATCTATTTGCATGCCTTCCTTTAGGTCTGATACTACATTATCTACACGCACTTTGGTGTAACCTTGCTTCCGTACTTGGTCAAATAGCTCTCGATAATGCCCTTTTCGTCCACGAATGAGTGGCGCGAGTAGTACTATTTTTTTATTTTTAAAATTGGCAAAAATGTGCTCCACCATCTGCTCCTCATTGTAGCGCGCCATCCGTTTGCCGGTCTTGTAGGAGTAGGCTTCGCCAATGCGTGCAAAGAGCAAGCGCATGAAATCATAAACCTCCGTTATCGTCCCTACAGTAGAGCGCGGGTTGCGCCCTGTGGTCTTCTGCTCAATACTGATAACTGGACTTAAGCCTGTAATTTGTTCGACTTCTGGGCGTTCCATTTCCCCGATGAACTGCCGTGCATAAGCAGTGAAGGTTTCCATGTATCGGCGTTGTCCTTCGGCATAAATAGTATCGAAGGCCAGCGACGACTTCCCACTTCCACTAATGCCAGTCACTACTACGAGTTTATTTCGTGGTATGCGGACACTCACATTCTTTAGGTTATGTTCTTTCGCCCCTATCACTTCAATATAGCCATCAGGCGCGAGAGTCTTATCCAGTTCTTGTTTTGCCATAAAAAGTAAACTACTTTACGCGGTTCTAAGTTGGAAAAAGATCAAAGATATTGGGTTATCTTGAATTTATCTCCAAATAGACATTCAAACTTATCTTCATTCCAAAGCATATAAGGGAAGTTTATGCGTTTGCTCTATTATTTAAGAGTTCTACTCAATCCAAGCATCCTAGATTTTATAGAATGCGAAAAATTTCATATGTTCACCCAATCAATAGGATGAACAGGCTTATCGAGCTTAAAATCACAAAGTCAATCTAAAATGCGATATTTAGTACTTACTATTTTCTTAAGTGTGTTATTTGCTGCATGTAATAAAGAAACAGCTACTTCTCCCTCTTCTGCTACAACTACTCCTGTAGCTGTAAAACAAATTCCAATAAAACCTATAGAAATGTATGCCTGGGTGGACCAGCTTCGGGTACGTGCGTTGCCCACTTTGAAGAGTAGAGTAATTGTAGAAATGGTAGAAGGAGATACCCTACAATATATGCATGAAGCAACTGTTCGAAATACTCGACTAAACTTACGTGGTAAAGATTTCAATCGTCCTTGGATTAAGGTAAAAACTAACGATGGGAAAACAGGTTGGGTATATGGCGGAGGCGTAACAAATAAAAAATAATAGCGAAATACTATTTGATTAGAGATCGATTTTTTCAGAAAAAGCTTCTTTTCTCTGAGGTCTTTTTATTTGTCAAATTATTTTTACACACCACATATTGTAAAATGCACTATTTTTGTCGCGGTTCATCAATCTATTTCTAGCAATCCTTTCATATAAAAAAGCTTTTCTCGTATTTTTGTAATGGATTTAGTGTTATTTACGTATAATAATATTATTATATTTAATTTCGTAATCACTATTTAGAGCAATCAAACGACAAGCAAACGCGCTTGTTTATGTGTTGATTTTTTTAAAGCAAGTTTGGATAAACAAATCAGTCGAACACATGTTATGCGTTTGCCCTAATCATTATTAGCATGTCAGATTTTATTCTAAAAAAACAGTTGTATGGAATTCGTCCATCGAATAAAGTCTACTAATTAATACAAGCTACTTCTCATTAAACATTTAATGTAAACATCCACCATTTTTATTCGTATAAATTTTCAGTTTAAATAATTACTGTTCTTAGCAGCAGTCAAAAAATACTAGTATGGAAAACTATTCCTACTTGTATTTTTCCTGTGAACAAAAAGTGCCTATATGTCTTATCTTTATCATTCTCTTGAAGCAAAAAAAAAGTTATCTATTCCTTCAACAAGTACATTGTTTTCTCTTTTTAAATCAAAAAAAAGTCTTCTATTCCTTTGTTGCAATTGTCTTTTAGTAAGCTTGCAAGCACAAAACTATACGGT
>CALGLY010000252.1 GCA_937959095.1 uncultured Saprospiraceae bacterium | reverse complement strand
GCTGAAACGGCTCTTCGTAAATCTTAGATTTTCTACAACGCGGACAGTCGTATGTCCATACACTCTTCAAGAAACCCATCTTTTTCGATTATAAATGCTACAATGCGTGAATGAAACAATGTTGTAGCATTATCGCATTACAACATTATCACAAGGTACTCGGACATACAAAATCTGTCTTAGGAATTGCCGTCGCCTTTATTGCACCATAGCCTTTCTGCACATCCACTAAGTTATGAATGCCGCGCGCTTTCAGGATAGAAACCGCAATCATGGAGCGATAGCCTCCAGCACAATGCACATAGAATGTCTCCTCTTTCGGGAAACTTGCTAAGTGGTCGTTCAGATTACTCAAGGGCGTATGCTTCGCGCCATCTATGTGTTCAGATTGAAATTCGCCTGGTTTTCGCACATCAAAAATCTGTTCTTTTATGGTTTCATAGCGACTTTCTAGCTCAGTAGCTGGAATAGACACTACGCTATCTATCTCTTTATTGGCTGACTTCCAAGCTGCTACGCCACCTTCTAAATAGCCCAAGGTGTTATCGAAACCAACTCTCGCAAGGCGAGTCACGGCTTCCTCCGCTCTTCCTTCTGGCACTACGAGTAGAATTGGCTGCTTTACATCCACTATCAATTCGCCTACCCAAGGTGCGAAACTACCATCCAAGCCGATGAAAATACTATTTGGAATATGCGCTGCGGCAAATTCTTGTGGCTTACGTACATCTAGCACGAGTGCGTCCATGCTATTGGCAGTCAATTCAAAAGCATCAGGCGAAAGGCTTTTTCCTCCCGTCGCCAATACAGTATCTATGCTCTCATAGCCTTCTTTATTCATCTTCACATTCAGAGGGAAATAAGCTGGTGGAGGTAATAAACCATCGGTCACTTCCTTTACGAATTCCTCTTTTGTCATGTCGGCACGTAGAGCGTAGTTCATACGTTTTTGGTTGCCGAGGGTATCGACAGTTTCCTTCATCATGTTCTTGCCACAAGCCGAACCTGCGCCATGTGCAGGGTACACAATTACTTCATCACCCAATGGCATTATCTTCGTGCGGAGGCTATCAAAAAGAATACCAGCTAGGTCTTCTTGTGTCATCGTAGCTGCTTTTTGTGCCAAATCTGGCCGTCCTACATCTCCCAAAAAGAGCGTGTCGCCTGTGAAAATAGCGTGTTCTTTTCCTTCTTTATCGAGCAGTAGATAAGTGGTACTTTCCATGGTATGCCCAGGGGTGTGCAGCACTTTTATTTTTAGTTTTCCTATTTCAAAAATCTCTCCATCCTTAGCAATATGCGCCTCAAATTTCGGATTTGCATTTGGTCCATAGATGATGGGCGCACCTGTTTTTTCGGCAAGCGTTACGTGTCCACTCACAAAGTCTGCATGAAAGTGCGTCTCGAAGATATATTTGATTTTCACACCGTCTTGTTCGGCTTTTTTCAGGTAGGGAGCTACTTCGCGCAAGGGATCAATAATCGCAGCTTCGCCACAACATTGAATATAATATGCTCCTTGTGCTAAACAACCTGTATATATTTGTTCTATTTTCATATTATTCTCTTTCGTTTTATTGAATTGAACGCGGAGGCGCGGAGACGCAGAGGATTTTTATAAGAAGACTCTTTTTTATTCTACGTTCTATCTACAAATTCTCAAATCTATGAACTACCAAATTCAGAACTTACGAATGCTCTGTTTGCAATAAATATTTATCAAAGGTGTCTTCTTTTGTATTGTCTTTCACCCAGCCTACTGCTCGGTGGACGTTCATAAAGAAGTGTTCTTTTCCTATTTTATCTACTAAATGCGTTTGGGTGAGTGCATCACGTACTGGCCCGCGTACTCCTGTAAGTAGGAGTTGGATGCCTTTTTGCTGACAATCTTCGTGAATGTCTTCCAATACATGTATGGCACTGCTATCCATATAACTGATACATTCTGCGTTCAGAATGATTGTTTTTAAAGTCTCTTTCTTCGTTTCTATTTGGGCTTCTATCACTTCCCGAAAATGTGTGGTGTTGGCAAAATACAATTCGGAATCGAATCGAATAATCGCCATACTCGGGTCATCCTCTAAGCCATCGAATCGATTGACATTTCTATAAAAAGAGGTATTCGGAATATGCCCCAAAACAGCTACATGTGGGCGGCTAGACCGATAAATGACCATAATAAGTGATAATGCCACGCCTACTGCGATACCCAATTCAATCCCTAAACTCAATGTAGCGACAAAGGTAGCAGCTAACATCCAAAAATCCGTGCGATTGCTATGCCAAAGATGCTTGGCTTCTTTTATATCTATCAAATTGGCGACAGCTACCATCACGATAGATGCTAAAATTGCCTTGGGTAAATGATAAAAAAGAGGAGTGAGGAAAAGTAAAGTCAAAGCTACCAGTGCAGCACTTATGATAGAAGCTAAACCTGTGCGTGCGCCTGCTTGGTCATTGACTGCGGTGCGCGAAAAACCACCAGTAGTAGGGTAGGACTGAAAAAAGGCACCGCCCACATTAGCCATTCCAAGCGCAATCAGTTCTTGGTTAGGACTGATTCTATAATTCTTGTGCTTGTTCTGAATCGCTTTTGCTACGGCGATGCTCTCCATAAAACTGACCAAAGCTATGGTAAGCGCTATCGGAAATAGACGCTGCATAGTTTGGGCATCTAAGTTAGGTACGCAAATCTTCGGTAAACCTTCGGGGATAGTGCCTACAATTTGGACACCTTTGGCAGCCAAATCGAAACTCCAAACCGCCAATATCGCAAAAATTACCGCAACTAAAGTACTTGGAATAGTTCGATTTACTTTTTTTGTGCCTTTTATTAATAAAATGCCAATTATTCCAATCGCTACAGTGCCCCAATGAATGCTATCAATTTGCTGAAACGCATTAATTAAAATTTCATGGATATGATGGGAACGTGGAATGGGAACGCCTAGTAAATGCTTGAGCTGACTCAAGCCTATAATCAAAGCCGCAGCCGAAGTGAAACCCGATATGACGGGATGCGACAAGAAATTCACCAAGAAACCCAAGCGGAATACGCCAAGTAAGAATTGAATTGCGCCGACTAAAAAAGCTAAGGTAATGGCTAAGGCAATATAGGTTTCTGTGCCGCCTTCTGCCATCGTGCCGATGCCTGCCGCAGTCAGTAAGGAAACCATAGCGACTGGCCCAACTGCCAGTTGTCGCGATGTTCCTAAAAGTGCATATAGGAGTAAGGGAATAGTAGAGGCATACAAGCCATAAATAGGTGGCAAACCTGCAATCATCGCATAAGCCATGCCTTGTGGTATCAGCATCACGCCTACTGTGAGACCTGCCGAAAGATCGCCTCGAAGATTTGCTTTTTTATAGTTGCCTAGCCATTCAATGGAAGGTATGTATGCTTGTAGTTTCACGCGCTATATTTAGTTTGTGTCACAATAATACATGATAATATGAAAGAATGTTCATATTATCATTAAAAAAAATGAAATTAAAGAAGAAGTTATACCAATCTATGTTGAAACACTATCTTGGACTACTTGCAAAAAAAGACGCGAAGCCATCAAAGTCTTCGCGCCTTTTACTATAAAAAACGAATAAGAAATGAGAGGATGAAACAATAAATTTCACCTCTCACATGCTCTCCTTTCTCACTTTATCTTTAAGCAAAGGTATACCCATGCTTCTGCAAAGGCAAAGCACGTACACGCTCACCTGTAGCTGCAAATAGTGCATTGGCAAGTGCCGGTGCAGCAGGCGGTGTAGCAGGCTCTCCTACTCCACCAGGGTATTCATCGCTATCCATGATGTGGACGTTAACGGTTGGTGCTACATCCATGCGGACCATTTCGTATTGCGGGAAATTATATTGCTCCACTTCGCCCTCATTGAAGGTGATTTCGCCATATAAAGCTGCCGTCAAGCCGAAAATAATACCGCTTTGCATTTGTGCTTCTATGGTATCGGTATTCACGGTGCGTCCACAATCTATGACGCAGTAGAACTTATCAATACTGAATTGTTTTTCGCCTATTTTCGTGATTTCAGCGACTTGTGCGACTATAGAACGGAAGGATTTATGCAGCGCAATTCCTCTAAAACGATTCTCGCCTAGTGGCGTACTCCAATTACTTATTTCCGCTACTTTGTCTAGCACCGCCGTAAAGCGCGGTTTGCCCTCTATCAGTTTTCTACGGTATTGATATGGGTCTTGCTTGGCAGCATGGGCGCATTCATCAATAAAGGATTCTGTGAAAAAGCCATTTTGAGAACTTCCCACACTTCGCCAATTCCCTACTTGAATCGGTGACTCTATTTGTCCAAAGGAAACAAGCGCGTTTTCCATTGCATAAGGCAAATTCGCTGCACCTTCCGAAGAAGAAGGATCCTTAGCAGGGGATTCAGCGAAGGCTGGCTTTATCCGCATAATGGAACTATGACCTACTGATTGCAAAGCCATTTTATTTTCCCATGCTTTGATGTTGCCTTGTTCATCCAATTTGGCACGGAAATGACTCTTCACCGCAGGACGATACATCTCATGGCGCATAGATTCCTCGCGTGTATAAACGAGTTGTATAGGCGTGCCATCCATTTCTTTTGCGACATGAGTGGCATTCAAAATCATATCTATTTCCGCACGTCGTCCGAAGCCACCACCGAGGTATTTCGTATTAACTCTGATATTCTCTTTGGCAATTCCTGCGGCTGCATTCACGCCATCCAACATAATGGAACTTCCCTGATGTCCTGCCCAAATTTCTGCTTTATCGCCTTTCACTAG
>CALGLY010000251.1 GCA_937959095.1 uncultured Saprospiraceae bacterium | reverse complement strand
TATGATTTTCTGGATTTAACTCAACTGCTTGGTTTAAATCATTTAAAGCATCTTCAATTTTCAACAAAGAATAGTAGCATAAACCTCTTCCCTCATATGCCTCCGAATTCCGTGCATCTTTTTCAATTATCTTATTGAAATATTCAATAGCTTTATCAAACTCACCATTCATATAAAAGCTATTTGCTATCTCTATTTTCATTCTTTTCTTTTTCTAATTGATGAGAACGTTCAAATTTAAACACTAAAGTGTTCACTTTTATACACTTTTTGAAATTCATTTTAAAAAAAATAAAAAAAACAATACTTCTTTATCAAATTTGAAATAATAATAATAAATATAAATTATTGATAATCAATGATTTAGTATTGTATTAGGTGTTTTTTACCCTGCTTGCTTTTTAAAGTTGGCATAGCTCTTGCATTCTATTAAGCAAACAACGCAAAATCGTACAAAATGGACGAAAGAATAGAAAAGAAAGGATGGCATTGGAGTAGAATTTTATTGCTAGTGGTACTTGGCGGCGGAGCTATATTCTTCTTGACTTCGGTATATAAAAATGCTGGTACTTCCCGCTTGAATGTAAATAAAGAACGCTTACTCACCGATACCATACACACTGGCGTATTCAAGGAGTTCATTACGATTTTCGGTACCGTCGAGCCATTCAAGACGGTTTATTTGGATGCGATAGAAAGCGGAAAAATTGAAGAAATATTCGTGGAAGATGGAACAATGGTAGAAGTCGGCACACCGATTATGCGCCTATCGAATCGGAATTTGCAACTGGAAGTATTGAATCAGGAAGCACAAATCGTAGATCAAATCAATACGATTCGTTACCAAGGCATTGTGCGCGAACAGCAGAGTTTGAATATCCGCGAGCAAGCCCTCGATATAGAATACCGCTTGGATTTATTGAGCAAACGCACCCGACGTAATAAAGCCTTATTTCAAGATAGTGTAATCGCAAAAGTAGAATTTGAAGATACACAAGATGAATATGAACACCTACTGCGTCGCCAAAAATTGCTTAATGCGACGATTGATAAGGATTCGCTTTCGCAAGTAGTACAGCAAAACCAGATGGAAACTTCACTCGATTTGATGCGTCGAAATCTGAATTTTGCAAAGAGTAGCTTATCGAGTTTGGTTATCACGGCACCGATAAAAGGACAATTATCTTCTTTCGATTCAGAAATAGGAGAGTTGATGAATCAGGGTAATCGTATTGCTCAAATAGATGTCTTGAGCGACTATAAAATCCGCGCTCGAATTGATGAATTTTATATCTCGCGCATTTTCCCGAATCAAACGGCTTCCTTCACGATGGACGGAAAGGTCTATGACCTACATATAAAAAAGATCTATCCAGAAGTTCAAAATGGTGCGTTTGAAGTAGATTTAGTCTTCGATGGAGATCGTCCAACCAACATCAAGCGCGGGCAGACGATTTCCTTGAAAATTTCCTTGAGCGATGAGACGAAATCCATGCTACTTGCAAAAGGCGGTTTCTTCCAAAGCACAGGCGGTAATTGGGTCTATGTACTGAATGAAGAGGGCATCGCACAGCGACAGGAAATACAATTGGGACGACAAAATCCCAATTTCTATGAAGTACAAAAAGGCTTGAAAGATGGCGATATCGTCATTGTGTCGAGTTATGAAAACTACGGAGAAAAAGACGAATTGATAATCAAATAAAACGGTAGACGGTGAACGGGCATCTGCTTCGCAGATTTGACGGTAGACGGAAAATAATTTTTTCCGAAAAAAAATCCGTCAAGCGAAGCGACCGTCAAGGCGAAGCCGACCGTCCACCGTCTACCGAAAAAAAAGAAATCACCATGCGAATTATAACAACCTTAGCTTTATCGTGCCTTTCTATTTTATTGTTGGCACAATGTTCGAGTAATGCTAGAATGACAAATAAGGAAGTTTTAGAATATAAAACTTCTCCTATTGCTAAGATAGAAATAGGCAAAGGAGAATTAATAGAAGAACTTCGTACACTTGATGCAAACTTCCAAGAGATAGTAGTTGGGAATGGCATTTATTTACACTTGATGCCAGAAGCAGATTATGTGCAAGTAAAAGCACAGGCGAATATTTTGTCCTTAGTAGAAACGAAGGTGCAAAACGGAAAGTTGAATGTACGTCTAACGGGGTCTTTGAAAACGAAGGAAGGTATTCACTTATACATGGGACTACAAGGCGCATCTAAATTGACGATTAAAGAAGGTGCAAGATTAGACATGGATGGAAGCATTAAGACCGAAAAATTGGAGCTTTCTATCCTAAGTGGTAGCTATGGAAAAATACAAGTGGAAAACGAGTATCTTAATGCAAAAGTGATGAGTGGCTCGGTACTGATAGTGGAAGGCGAAACGAAGCAAGCAGATATTTTTGTGAATAGTGGAAGTGTCTTTAGTGGAAAACAATATGAAGTGGGCATCGCTGATGTAGAAATAAATGATGCATCAGTAGGGGAGTTGATGGCAACCGAGAGCATAGCAATGAAAGCCGAAGGAGCGGCAATTTTACAATATAGTGGACAGGCTGAAATTACGCGAGAGGAGCATGATAATTCAAGTATAATTAGTAGAAAACATTTTTAAGGAGATTTGCTGATTTGATTATATGTTGATTTGAATTATAAGTAGTGAGACAAAAATAATCTAACAACTTCTTGAACACTCTTTCTCCCTGACTCTTCGTTACAAAAATTATCACTATACACGGCATAACTCAATTTTTTGCGCCTTGATTCAGGAACAAATAGAATCCAATTAGTTGTCATCTTATTTTTGTCTCACTACTTAAAAGCGAATAAATCACCATTTTTTTTTGGATAAAGATTTGGAAAACAATACAAGTAAATCTCACGTCTCACGTCTAATATCTCAAATCTATTAAAACGATAATAAAAGTCATGATACAGATAAAAGGATTACAGAAAATTTATCGCACGGATGAAGTCAAGACAACAGCTTTGAATCGTGTGAATATTGACATCAAAGAAGGTGAATTTGTTTCCATCATGGGACCTTCGGGCTGCGGAAAATCTACCTTACTCAATATCTTAGGTCTGATAGATAGTCCCGATGGGGGAGAGTATCATTTTTTAGACGAAGAAGTAGCAAAATACACGGAACGTCAACGCTCGAAGCTTCGAAAAGAAAACATAGGTTTCATCTTCCAAAGTTTTAATCTGATTGATGAATTGACCGTTTTTGAAAATGTAGAATTGCCTCTTATTTATGCGAAAGTAAGTGCAAAAGAACGCAAAGCGCGCGTAAATGCCGAACTCGAAAAGCTCAGCATGATGCACCGCGCCAAGCACTTTCCACAGCAACTTTCAGGTGGACAACAGCAACGTGTAGCAGTAGCGCGTGCTGTCATCAATAATCCAAAATTGATACTTGCCGATGAGCCAACAGGAAACCTAGATAGCTCGAATGGAAATGACGTAATGAAAACGCTTGTCCGCTTGAATGACGAAGGTGCAACCATCATCATGGTGACACACTCGCAGTACTGTGCGGAGTTTGGCGATCGCATCATTCGCTTGCTCGATGGGCAGGTAGTAACCGAGAATATTGTTGCAACAAAACAGATGATTTAAAGGAAATTAGAGTCTTGTAAAGGAAATCACCATTTTTTAAAAAAAGTACTGTACGAAATCACCGACATTTAAAAAATTGCCCGATATGTTTAGAAATTATCTGAAAGTTGCCCTACGAAATGTGCTGCGCTACAAAGCCTTTTCGTTTATCAATATTTTGAGTTTATCCGTTGGTATTGCTAGTTTTTTAGTGATTGCGTTATGGGTACAAAATGAATTGCAATATAATCGGTTTCATGAAAAAGGAGAGCGACTGTATCGGGTCTGGGAAAATCAGCACTACGCACATGGTATCAATTCAGTGTTGGCTACGCCAGGATTGCTGAAGTATGATCTGGAAAATAATATACCTGAAATTTCCAAAGCAGTAAGGACTACATGGAACATAGAGAAACAATTTAAAAAT
>CALGLY010000250.1 GCA_937959095.1 uncultured Saprospiraceae bacterium | reverse complement strand
TGACAAAAATCGGAGGGCTATTAACATCAATTTATTAACGAAGGTGTATTGTTAAATGGTCGAATAATTGGGGTAAGCTCATCTAGCTTCTTGTTCCATCAGCATTCGTTCATCATCAAAAGCCTCTGCTTGGCTTTTCAGTGATTGTAATTGCCACACATATACTCCGATTGCTGCTGCAAGCGGTAGCAAAATATAGAACAACCAATTTTTAATTATTGTCATAGGGCGAACGAAGAGTCGTTTTTCTAATATGTAAACGAGTTCATTTTGAGTATCTTATTTGGCAAATTGTAGTAATAATAGGTTCTTTGACAAGAATCTAAAAAGATATGGAATCTATTCAATTACTGATACAAGAAGTCAAACAAATTAAAGATGACCGAAAAAGTCGTGGACAACGTTATCGTCTTTACAACCTACTTGCCATCATTATCTTATCGGTGCTTGCAGGTGCAGATGATTATGTTGCGATCTCTGAATATTGTAAAAGTAAAAAGGATTTTTTACTAAAACATAATCTAATTGACGGTCGGCATTATCCTTCCCATGATTTGATTCGTCTTGTTTTGCAAAACCTCAATAAAGAACAATTTGCAAAATTATTAGCGAATTGGCTTAGACGAGCAGTTGATTTACAAGAATTATCGATTACGGATTCCGAAGGATTACCATCAAAAATGATACATGTAGATGGTAAATCTTTGCGAGCAAGTCGTAATGGAAATCAACATAGTCGAAGTGCTTTGCAAATCGTGACTGCCTACTGTAGCAACGATTCTATAAGCATTGGTCAATCCATTATTGACAAAAAGAGTTGCGAAAAAACTGCCATACCTAAATTGCTCAAAATGATTGACATAAAGGGTACTTTAATTACGATTGATGCAATTGCTAGTTTCAAACAAAATGCAAAGTTGATTATTAATCTGGAGGCTGATTATTTGTTAGCACTCAAAAAAAATAACAAGCATCTCTTTTTAGAAATTGAAAGCTTTTTCACCCATTTTGAACACACTTCTTTAATCGTTGATATCTTTCAACGTGAAGAAAAAGCACATGGAAGAACAGAAAAAAGAACATGTCGAATTATCAGTGACTTGAGATTTTTTCCTGATCTTGAAGATTGGAAAGGTATCCAATCTATCATTTGTATTGAATCTCAAAGAACTCTCAATGGTAAAACTAGTATTGAAAAACGATACTATCTTTCCAGTTTAAAACCCAATGCAAAAGTATTAGCTCAAGCTATCAGAAAGCATTGGACGGTTGAAAATGAATTACATTGGTCTTTAGACGTTGCTTTCAATGAAGACCGATGTAGGATTAAGCATAAACAAGCTGCTGCTAACTTTGCAGCTATCAGGCGGTTTGCTTTAGCTTTGCTTAAAAATGCTAAGCTATCGAAGCTAGGAATTAAGAATCAAAGGCTAAAAGCTGCATGGAGTGACGAATTTTTAGAACAAATTTTTGAATTCTTTTTCATTGTTAGTCAATCTAATACACATTAGTGTTTTGACTCTTCGTTCGCCCTAATTACTTAGATTATTTATATTGTTAAAACAACGCAAGTATAAATGTTTATTGCTTTGCTATAACGCGCTTTCTAGGAATTTCCTTCTTGCCTTTCAAGGAAAGCACTCTTGCCTTTTGCTTATAATATTTCGTTTTTTCAGAGGCAACAATTACCCGATTATTATCCACAAAGTCGAGACTTTCATATTGCGATGCAATCACTAAACCCGAAAGTCCTTGTTCCTGTATGCGTCCTTTCAGGAAATTGGTGCCTTTAAATTTATCTATTACATAAATACTAGTTGCAGATTTTGGTAGGAAACCAAGCACCTTATTATAATCATAGGCTAATAGTGCAATCGTTTTTTTATCAGGACTAATAGCGGCAGAAGTAACTACTCTATTTTTTAGATAAATACTATCGCGAAACGTAGCTACATGCTCGCCTGCACGAGCTGGTAAGGTATAGTGTTTGGTATAGTAATTTCCTGCGCCCAATTTATTTTTAGAAAATAAATGCAGCTTATTTTGATGCCAAAAGAAGCCTTCCATATCAAAATTTCGGGCAGCACGCGGTGGCGGAAAAAGTTGCTGATCGGGGTAACTATAAAGAATAGAATCGAGCTTTTCGGTAGTCGGATGATAAATATAAATTTTCAGATTTTTTCGAGCATTTTTATTATTTCCAACATCTCCAATGTAAATATTTCCCTTATCATCGTAGCTTAAATCTTCCCAATCTACATGTTTCACAGGCAAGTTGACTTGCTGCTTTAGTGTACCTTCCTTATCGGTCAAATAGAGCGTGGGCGTATCGCCACTATCATTGTGCCACCAAATACTATCTGCATTGGCATACACAATTCCAGATGCTTCTTCTAGAATATCAGGAAGCAAAAACTTGGATTGTGCAGTAGCAAAACAAGAGAAAAACAAACTACTAATAATGAGAAAAAAACGCATGAGATAAGAATTTTGGTTCTCCGACAAATGCCGTGAAATGGAGGCAAAAAATTTATCAAAATGTAACCGCTTCGCTATTTCATTTTGCTAAAATTATTTGTCTCCACGGGATTTGTCGGAGAACGAGAAATTTTAACGAAGTCGTGATAAACCTGCCTTTGCTTTTTGATGCAAGCCAAAGCGATGTTCACTAGGGCGTATAGAAAGACAATTGCTAAAGGCCTTTTTAGCGGCAGTCTTTTTGCCTTGAAATTCATAAATAACGCCCTGTTCTAGGGCTGCGCGACAGGCAAAATACCAACTAGCATTTCGCCCAAGCGTGATGGTTTGCTGATAATATTGAAGTGCTTCCTCGTATTGTTGCAATTTATGAGTGGTGCGCCCTAGAAAGTAGGTATATTCTAGCTTCGATTTATCGGTAGGCATTGCATCCGCAGAGGTTGCTTGCAGGGTTTCGTAGGCGCGTTGATAGTAGCCGCCATCGAAGAGCAAGCGTGCTTTTAGTACAGCAGGATGAGGCTCTTCACCCAAATTTGCTTCCGCTAAGGCACTTTTGTCATTATCCAGAAAGTCATAGCCGTAGCGTTTTACTTTCTCCATATATTTTCGATAACTCTCGTTTTGTCCTTGTATCAGTTCGTACCAAGCCAAGTGCCGATAGCATTCTTTGACATAATTTCTGCCCTTGAAATTTTGGATATATTTATTCAAATAAAGACTCGCATCATTGTCCAAGCGACGCAGTTTTGCTTGTCCTAGCATAAAATCTAAATAATGATAAGGGTGGAAATTACGGTTTTGAGAACGGGCTTTTAATATCTTAATCGCTTGGTCATTGCGCCCTGTCTTCATAGCTACCGTGGCACGCACAAAGGTAGACATAGGGTCAAGCTTATTTCTAAGACTACTATTCTGCATGATACTCCATGCTTGCTCGCCTTCATTCCCGAAATAAAGCATCACATAGGCGTAGAGGATATAAGTTTCTGCTTCAAATACAAAGTCATTTTTCTTAGAGTAACTAATGACTTGTTCCAATTCGCGACGACCTTCTTCAAAGGTTCCTTCTAGGCTCGTCACCCACGAAATAATGCGCTTGTAATTGTCTGGTATCGTGCTGACCATAGCATGTAGCATGCCTAAGTCTTTCTTATTGGCAATGAAATTCGGGAATTTTTCAGCGTTGCGCTCTAGTAGCTTGAAGGCTTTATTTATTTCGGTGAGTGTACTATAATAATCGCCAAATTTGAGCCCGCCCAACGCCCAATGTAAGCGAATGTCGGCTTGCAGATAGAGATAATAGGGCGATTTTTTATCGCCATCTTGTATGGCATTTAGTCGTTTCTGCCGATTAGGATAAAGGCGGTTGTATTCTTGCTGATTTTCACCAATATAGACGGTGAAGAAATCAATATAATCTTCGAGATGATGTACAATGAGGTTGTTAGGTTCTTCGACTTTTAATTGGGCTATTATTAGGCGTGCATCCTGAAAGCGTAGCTCTACGATATTATCATAAGCCTGTCTTGCCATTGGGCTATACTCGAATTGCTTCGTTGCCCAAAGTGCATTACTACAACATAATAGTATCAGAATGATTGCTATTCGCATTTGCTAGATATTTAGACTTTTAGATTTTTAGACATTTAGAGACTTCTGCCTTTTTGATATTTAGCTACTGAAAACATCTAAATATCCAAACGTCCTTACATCAATCCGATTTCCGATTCAGTCCTAATGCTTTCAGCACTAAGCGCGGAAGGGATTTCTTTGGATTGCGTCCTTTCAAATTGATATACCAACCTATCTTTTTTGCTACTGGCACTTTGTAGGTCTGTACAAACTCAATCAGCACCCCATCTGGATCTTCGATATAGGTGAAACGCCCTGCGGCATCGCCCATGTCAAAGTGCCCACTATCTACGGTGAATGGATAACCTAATTCAGCCGCTTTCTTGCCGATATTATCCATGCCATTTACATCGAAACAAAGATGAATGAAGCCCGGATCACCCCAAATACGCCCTTCATAAATAGAGCGCGGACTGCGGTCTAGTGCTTGTACCAATTCAATTTCGCTTTCGCCAAGTAATGGCGCAAATGCCCCTTCTCTTGGCTTGGAATGCCGAAGCAATACTCTACGAAATTGCCCCTTGCCACCTGGAATAGCAGCTAAATTAGTATCAACGCTCGTTTCATCATACACAATTGTGTCGTAGCCCAATAATTCTTGATAAATAGGCAAGGAACGTGCTATATCGCTAGATCCAATGATGGTTCCATATACGCCGCCCATAGTGGTGCGCTTCTTCTGAAACCAATTCTCTGACTGAACGACCTGAAAGACATTATCATAAGGATCACGGAAGTAATAAGTAGGTCTACCATCAGGCGTATTATGGACTTCGGAGAGCAGATTTACCTCATTTTGCTTATGCTGCTTGTAGCTGGCATAAACATCATAACTTTTCAATTTTCCCCCAAAAATTCCTAAATCCCCCAATTGCAATTCAAATTTTGGCGACTCTGGCTGATGCCCTTTGTGCTGCCAAATCTCGAAACCGCCACCGCCATTCATATTC
>CALGLY010000249.1 GCA_937959095.1 uncultured Saprospiraceae bacterium | reverse complement strand
TTATTCGATGTATACGAGGATGCAGAACGCTTGGGAGAAGGTAAAAAATCCTATGCGGTAAGCTATCAATTCGAGGATGCAGACAAGACCTTGAAGGATAAAGAAGTGGAGAAAGTAATGAATAAGATGATTTATCAATACGAACAACAACTTGGCGCGACGATTCGACGTTAGATTAATTGAAAATGGAGAATTGATAATTGAAAATGCCTAGCACGACAAAGTGTGGCATGCTAATTACCCATTTTCAACCTGCCCGTTCGCGCAGTCAGGCGGGTTTTCCATTATCAATTCAGAAAGTTTGATAGAACAAGTTGAACATATAGAATTAAAGATACGGCAATTGGCGAAGCGCATTGAGCGGTTACGCCAAGAAAATGCCGATTTAGAGGAGGAGAACCGACAACTAAAAAACGATTTGGTGCGTCGGGATGAGAAGAAAGAGGTGCTGAATGATCGAATTCAGCAAATGCAAGTGGGAATGGAGGCAGAACTGAAAGGAGGCGGAATGACAAAAGCTGCACTGCAAGAACGTGTAGCAAAATATATCCAAGAGGTACAGCGAAGTGTAGCTTGGTTGAGGGAATAGTGTTGAATTAATAATTAGTAATTGATAATTTTGGCTAATCGGAAGAAAATTGGCCACTCGTTATAGAGTTAAGAATAATGCCTTTTGTTTTGGTGATTCAATATCTCAACAACTCAAGGGTTCAACAACAAAACACCCTCTACCAAAATGAAACTATGGAAGAGCAAGCGACAAAACAAATTACAATTTTGATAGCTGGTCGCCCTTATCCGTTGAAAATCAAAGCAACAGATGAGGCTGCGATTCGGAAAATTGTGCAAGAAGTCAATGAGAAAGCTAACCGCTTTCAATTGAATTATAATAATAAGGATAAACAAGATTTCCTTGCTATGACTGCGCTGACCTACGCCGTAGAATTACATAGACTCCGCCAAATAGGTGGTGTAACTCAGGATACTGAACTTTTGGATAAACTCTCCCACGTAGATACTTTGCTAGATCAGATAATTGATAAGTAGACGTGAGATATTAGATTTGAGACGTGAGACTTAGCTATAGTCTTTTGTTTTCAAAATTTTTATTTCAAAACTGATTAGTGATTTATTCACTATACCTACCCCTACTTGACAAGTATTTTTATTGCAGATTCTACCAATCTTCTTTTCTCAATTTTTTTTGAAAAATATTTTAGAATGTAAGTGCTAATTAGACAGCATTGAATAAGCAATGTATTGGATTTAATTTCAATTTTCATTGTTATTTTAATTTTGATTCTATCCTAGCTTGCATTCATGGCTAATAATAAGAGATTCCGTTGAAGACTCCATGCGTTTTGCCCTAGGCAAACAAAAAGTCTCCCAGCTCGCAGCGAAGCGTTCTCGCCTCTCGCAGTGAAGCAATCTCACATTTTAATAATAAACATGGAAATAGGAATAGGTTTAATTGGTGGCTTGGTGCTTGGTGCAGCGATTGGCTACTTTTTGATGCAGCAAATGCTCAAGAAGGCCACCGAGGGAAAGATTGAAGCAATCAATCTGGAGGCAGATGGCGTGATAAAAGATGCACGACACACCGCAGACCGAGTGATGAGTGATGCAGAACGCAAAGCCGATAAATTAGTATCGAATGCAGAGCGAAAGAATGAGAGCATCAAGCAGAAGAAAATACAGGAAGCTAAAGACAAATTTTCGCGCTTAAAGTCAGACTTCGAAAGTAAGAAGTCGAAGCAGATGGTAGAGCTGAAAGAGCGACAGATTGAGGTGAAAGGCTTGGAGAAAGAACTCCAATCGAAGTATGACAAAATAGCCGAAGAGTTGGAGATGGTAGAATCGGAGCGAGATGACTTGAAATCGAAGAAGCAAGAAATCACCTCTATTCGTGAAAATTTGGATAAGCAATTAAAGATTGTATCCAAGAAGAAAGAAGAACTAGATCGAGCAAATGAGACTCGCATCAAAGAGCTAGAAAAAGTAGCTGCTTTGAGTGAAGTGGAGGCGAAAGATATGCTACTAGAAGCCGTGAAAGCAAAAACGGAAACGGATGCAATGGCTTTGAAGAAGGGCATCATAGAGCAATCGAAGCAAGAAGCAAACAAAGAAGCAAAGAAAATTATTATTCAGACCATCCAACGGATGTGTGCAGAATATACGATTGAGAACACGGTATCGGTATTTAACTTAGAGTCGGATGACTTGAAAGGACAGATTATCGGACGCGAAGGACGTAATATCCGAGCATTGGAGGCAGCTACGGGCGCAGAAATCGTAGTAGATGATACGCCAGAAGCAATCGTAATTTCCAGTTTCGATCCGATTCGTCGCGAGGTGTGTCGCTTGTCCTTGAAGCGATTGGTAGCTGATGGACGTATCCACCCTGCACGTATCGAGGAGGTAGTAGCGAAGACGCGCAAGCAACTCGACGAGCAGATTGTAGAAATCGGGGAACGTACCGTTATCGAACTCGATATTCACGGACTGAACCCTTATTTGGTGAAGATGGTGGGACGTATGCGTTTCCGTTCTTCTTATGGTCAGAACCTCTTGAAGCACTCGATAGAAACGGCACACCTTTGTGCGATTCTAGCAGCAGAGCTAGGCTTGAGTCCAAAGCAAGTAAAATTGGCGAAACGTGCCGGTTTGCTGCATGATATTGGAAAGGTAGCTGAAGAGAAATCAGAGCTTTCGCACGCGATATTAGGGATGCACATTTGTGAAAAGCACAAAGAGAATGGCATCATCTGTAATGCAGTAGGCGCGCACCACGACGAAGTAGAAATGAACAACATCATCTCTCCTATCGTGCAGGCGTGTGATGCGATTTCAGGTGCAAGACCAGGTGCAAGACGCGAAATCCTAGAAAGTTACTTAAAGCGTATCACCGAGCTGGAAGACCTAGCTATGGGACACGAAGGCGTACAGAAAGCCTACGCTATGCAAGCAGGACGCGAACTCCGCGTGATTGTTTCCAGTGATAAAGTAACCGATCAATTCGCGGATGATTTATCCTTTATGATTTCGCAAAAGATTCAGGATGAAATGCAATATCCTGGACAGATAAAAGTAACGGTAATTCGGGAGAAACGTGCGGTGGCATTTGCGCGTTAAACTCGTTTTTTGAAGATATATAAAGAAGCCTCGCACTTGTGCGGGGCTTTTTTTGGTTTGCCCAGCATGAGCAAACACCCGAAGGGTTGAAAGAAGCCCTGACACCTAACCAGAGGGAAGTCAATGCGAAGACAAGGGCGTTGTTGGTAACGACAGGGTCTGAAGGAAGTCCAAGCAAGTGCGCGGTACA
>CALGLY010000248.1 GCA_937959095.1 uncultured Saprospiraceae bacterium | reverse complement strand
AGGCGTACTCACCGCTACAGGCAGCACTTTTCCATTATAAAACTTATGTCCATTCAGACTGAAATAAGCAAAATATTCGCCCATTTCTTCGCTGGTAAGGGGTGCTTCATAGCCCGGAAAAGCTTCGGCTAACATTTCGGTTTGTACTGCACCCAGAGCTAGGCAATTGAAACGGATACTTGTTTCTTTATATTCTTCGGCTAGGCATTCGGTGAGGGTAGCAAGGGCTGCTTTGCTGGCACTATACGCGCTCAAGCCAGGGAATTTGGAACTGCCTTGCACACCGCCCATGCTGCTCACATGAATGACATGTGCGCTAGGGCTGGCTTTCAGCAAGGGCAAAAGTGCTTGCGTGAGTCGTACCACACCAAAAACATTCACTTCAAAAACCGTATGCCAATCTTGATGCGTCGTCTCTTCAAAAGGCTTATTGAGTAGTGTGCCTGCATTATGAAGAAGGATGTCTACTTTAGGAATGTCTAGTTCCTTTGCGATGTTTCCAACTTCCTTCAAATCGAATGGAACGGGGTGAATATTCCGATAACCAAATTCTTCTACCCCTGCTTCTGCTAAGGCCTTCAAGGCGGCTACATTCCGTGATAATACGTAGACTTGATGTTTGGGATTGGCAGCTAATTCTAGTGCGGTGGCATAGCCTATGCCTCGGCTTGCCCCTGTAATGATGATATTCATTGTTTGTGTGTCTAATCCTATGAACGAGGGTCTCGTCTTTTTAGGACTTCTTCCATGAATGTGTTGAGTTTGGTGGCATCTAGCTTTTTATTGCTGCGAATACCACTACACAAATCTACACCAAAAGCTTGGACTTTTTGGATAGCATCGGCGACATTTTCAGGCTTTAATCCACCCGCTAGAAAAACAGGCGTTTCGAGAGCTTCTACAATTTGGCGGCTAATCTCCCAGTTGTGGGTACGTCCTGTGCCTCCGAGTTCTTTTTTATTGGGATTTCCTGAGTCTAATAGGACATAATCTACTTGTGATGCAATGGCTTTTGCTTCATCTATAGAAGTTTCGTCTTGCACATGAATGACTTGTATCAATTCTACACCAGGTAGTGCAGCGCGGAGTTTGGTGTGTCCATTTGCTTCTATTTCGGTGACGAGCTGAATACCGCTAGTTTGCACCGCTTGGTGCTGTACAATGATGGCTTCGGTAGTCGTTTCACTCGTAAGCAACCAAGTAGTTACAGAAGCGGGTAGTGCTTGTACTATTTTTACAATAGCTTCTGTTGTCAAAATACCTGGGCCTGTCGGCATTGGGCCAACTAGACCTAATACATTCGCGCCTGCGGAAAGAGCGAGTTGTGCTTCGGCGATGCTGGATATGCAACAGATTTTTACTTTTGGCAAGAGAAAGAATTTTTATTTATAAACAAATAGCCTCTCACATCTCACATCTTGAAACCTGCCCGTTCGCGGAGCAGGCGGGTCTCACATCTATTTAGGGCGCGAGCCGTTCTATTTTCCAAGAATTATCTTCTTGCAACAGATACCGAATTCGGTCATGCAAGCGACTAGAGCGACCTTGCCAAAATTCTACTACGGTCGGGCGCAAGCGATAGCCGCCCCAGTGTGCAGGACGTGGAAGCGTTTCTGCGGCTTCGTATTTTGCGGTTAATGCTTGCACATTTTCTTCTAATAGACTTCTATTTTCAATCACTTGACTTTGTGGCGATGCCCATGCTCCGATTTGGCTACCTTTTGGACGACTCTGAAAATAGGCAGTCGATTGTTCGGCGGTGATGCGCTCCACGATACCTTCTATGCGGACTTGTTTTTCTAGTTCTAGCCAAGCAAATACGAGCGCGGCATGCGGGTTTTTATCTAGTTCTTGCCCTTTTCTACTTTCATAATTGGTATAAAAGAAAAAGCCTTTTTCATCTATTCCTTTTAGCAAGACGATGCGGGCGGAAGGTTTGCCGTCGGGCGTACAGGTCGCGAGGGTCATTGCATTGGGTTCTTTCAATTCGGACTGCCTAGCCATCTGAAACCAATGTTGAAATTGCTGAAAAGGGGTGCTTTCCACTTCTTCTATTTCGAGTTGTGCTTTTCGGTAGTCTTCTCTTAAATCTGCGATATTGGACATGATTTTTTTTTAGTTTATAGAACAGACCCGTCTGCCAGTCGGGTAGGGAAGAGAGGACACTTTGTTGAGAGAACAGAGATTTTTAGTAAAAAATATGCTTTGTTCCCGCAGGCCTTATGGGCAAATTTCTATTCTAAAAGTGTGCATTAAAGACTTTTTATAGAAGAACAAAAATAATCCTTTTTTGATTTCAAAAACGGCATAAAAAAACGTCCAATCCGAAAGAAATTCAGATTGGACGTTATATTATCGTTTATCGGATAATTGTCAATTAACTTTAGGAAACCTCTTCTTTTATTAAGAGTTGGAAACCATTTCCGTGAATATTCACAATTTCTATTTTATCATCAGGCTTCAAGTACTTGCGTAATTTAGTTACGAATACATCCATACTACGTGCGGTGAAGTAATTATCTTCGCCCCAAATTTTAGTGAGGGCTTCCGAGCGTGGTAGAATGTCATTTTTGTACATCGCAAACATACGAAGTAGTTGAGCTTCTTTTGGAGATAATTTATCCTTACTTTCTTCTGGAGTGCCTTGATCGAACGTAAGAATACGTAATGGATAATTGAAATGGAATCGTCCGATTTCAAATTCTTTAATTTCTTCGCGCGGATCAGCTTTTGCTTGGCTGCGTTTCAAGATAGCCTGTATGCGATAGAGCAACTCCTCCGAATTGAAGGGTTTTGATATGTAATCGTCCGCGCCAATTTTAAAGCCTTTCAGTACATCTTCTTTCATGGTTTTCGCCGTCAAGAAGATAATAGGCATTTCTTTATCCTTTTCTCGAATTTCTTTTGCTAAAGTAAATCCATCTTTCTTAGGCATCATCACATCAAAGATGCAGAGGTCATATTTGCCTTGGTTATACTTTTCTAGTCCTTGCATCCCATCGGTAGCCAAGGTAACATCGTAATCATGCATCTCAAGGTAAGAACGCAATACGTCCCCGAAATTTTGGTCATCTTCTACGAGTAGGATTTTGTCGTTGTTGTTTGTCATAGGTATATCTTTCAGTGTTCATGGCTTGAGCAAAGCGGTTTAATTAGACTTTGCTTAATACAGAAACTTATTTTTTTGATTTTTTGACAATCCCGTCTACTGCATGAGCGGAATTGTCAAAAAACATTTTTTTTTTAACAATCGGTGATATTCACCCTTTTATACTTCTATTAACTGAATAATTTTAACATTTATTGTGAATGGGTTTTTATCTAAGAGTCACTTTTTTAACAAAAATTAACATGATTTAATTCCAATCTTCTATTCTTTTAGTAGGATATACAATAATGCCTTCTTTCAGAGCGGAATATTGGAATAAATAGAACTGCTATAAAACTAAAGTTGTAGGATAAAAGTTGAAAAAGCAAGTTTAGAATATGATTTTTTCAAAATACATACCATAAAGTAAATCAAACTAATAGCCTGAAAATTGTTCGTCTCACAATTGCGGAATAAAAAATGACATTAGCAACCGAAGTTCCTAATGCCATTCTGAATTATTTCTAAGGAAGTGGTCTAGATATCCACATTCGCATATTTTGCATTTGCTTCTATAAAGGCTCTACGCGGTGGTACTTCATCGCCCATAAGCATCGAGAAAATACGATCCGACTCCACGACATCTTCTATCGTCACTTGACGAAGGATACGTTCATCTGGATTCATTGTTGTTTCCCAAAGTTGCTCTGCATTCATCTCTCCAAGTCCCTTATAGCGTTGTATTTTGATACCACTATCGCTGCCTGTTCCTTTGCTATAACCGTCTACCGCAGCAATGCGTTCTTCCTCATTCCAGCAGTAGCGGAATTGCTTTCCTTTCTTCACCATATAAAGTGGTGGTTGTGCGATATAGATACAACCTTTCTCGATAAGTGGGCGCATATAGCGGAAAAAGAACGTCAAAATCAGGGTAGAAATATGACTACCATCTACATCGGCATCACACATGATAACGATTTTGTGATAGCGTAGTTTTTCGATATTCAAAACGCGGTTGCCTTCATCATCTTCTTGTATGCTGACCCCTAATGCGGTGAAAATATTCTTGATTTCTTCGTTGTCGTAGATTTTATGCTCCATTGCCTTTTCTACGTTCAGGATCTTACCACGTAGCGGCAATATCGCTTGAAACTTACGATCGCGTCCTTGCTTGGCTGTTCCACCTGCCGAATCTCCCTCTACCAAGAATATCTCGGAAGCTACAGGATCTTTAGAAGAGCAATCGGCTAGTTTTCCTGGCAAGCCTACGCCCGTAAGTGGACTCTTGCGCTGCACCATTTCCCGTGCCTTACGTGCGGCATGCCGCGCAGTAGCTGCTAGAATAACCTTCTCGATAATCTTTTTGGCTTGTTTTGGATTTTCCTCCAAATAAGCCTTCAAAGAATCTCCTACCGCACGCGACACGATACCTGTCACTTCTGCATTGCCAAGTTCGCCTTTGGTTTGTCCTTTGAATTGTGGTTCAGGTACTTTCACCGAAATAATTGCGGTGAGCCCTTCGCGGAAATCTTCTCCTGAAATAGTAAATTTCAGTTTCTTAAACATCCCATTGTCTTCGCCATATTGCTTGAATAGACGATTGACTGCCCGACGGTATCCATTTACGTGTGTTCCACCTTCGCGGGTGTTGATATTATTGACGAAAGAATAAATGTTTTCGGAGTAACCTGTATTATATTGCATGGCTACTTCTACTTCTACATTATCCTCTCTATTCGTTACATGAATAGGATCATTGATGAGCTTGGTGCGCGAAGCATCCAAAAACTGTACAAATTCCTTTAGTCCTCCTTCAGAGTGGAAAGTTTCCGTTTTAAAGCCATCATCTTCCTTTTGGCGTTCATCTATCAAGCGAAGTGTTAAGCCTGCATTCAAGAAAGATAATTCGCGGAGGCGAGTAGCTAGAGTCTCATATTTATAGTCCAACTCCGTCATAATCGTCGGGTCGGGCTGAAAGGTAATATTCGTACCTGTTTTATCGGATTTGCCGATGACTTTTACATCACCTTGTGGTTTTCCTTCTGAATATTCTTGTTCAAATACTTTGCCGTCACGATGCACTTCGGCACGTAGATAAGAAGAAAGCGCATTCACACAAGAAACACCAACCCCGTGCAAACCACCAGATACCTTGTAGGTGTCCTTATCGAACTTACCACCGGCGTGGAGGACAGTCATTACAACCTCTAGGGCAGACTTTTGGAGTTTTTGGTGCATTCCCGTCGGAATACCACGTCCGTTGTCTGTAACGGTAATGGATTTATTCGTATGAATGAAGACATCTATCGTATCACAATGTCCTGCTAAGTGCTCATCTATAGAGTTATCTACTACTTCCCAAACCAGGTGATGCAGTCCTTTCGTGTCGGTACTACCAATATACATACCGGGGCGTTTCCGCACCGCTTCTAAGCCTTCTAATGCGGTAATATTACTCGCGCTATAATCCCCTGAATTTGCTGGTATATTCTTATTTTCACTCATTCCGCAAAAATACAAAAAAAGGATAAAAAAAGCAAGTGTGCGAAACTTTTAAAACTGCTTTAGATGACAATGATAATTTTTTGTTTTTCAGCTAGTTATGGTTGGTTTTCTATTATTATATTAGGATTGTTCAAAGTATACAAATGAATTCAAATAACTACACAGAAACACAAGGCTTCTGCATAGCTATTTGAGCTTATTTAACGTTCTACTAGTATTTGAGTATAAAACTCACCACTAATCTCATCAAAATCGTCTATTCTATTAGCAATGTCATGTACTTCACCCTTAAATTTAAATCCTACACGATAAATCGTTTGATGTGCTTCTTCACGAAGCATTTCTATATGCAATAATTCTATTACATTATTTTGTGATTTTATCGATGAGTGATTACTCATGGTCTTATTTATGGGAATACCTCCTCCCGATATATTTCCATTCATGGTGACACACATAATATTGAGTCCAATATCAAAGCCCTTTATATTATTTGGATTCTTTACAGGGAGTATAGTGTTTCCACTATTCCATCTATCCAATAAATTTTCTATTAACTCTTTAGAACTTCCATAAGCGTGTGCCAGTATTTCTACTCCAATTAAAATATCTTCATCGTAGGTGTAGTCTCCAATACCCAGCACTAATGCTAAGCCTTTGAATTCATAAGCAGTGCTATCACCAAAATCAATTGTGGGACCTTCTGTGGTAAAGACTTTTTGTATGGAATTTCGAATAGTATAATCTCCTTGTCCAGCGGATATAATTAGACTATCCTCATTTATTTTCATGCGTACATAATCCTTTGAATTTATAAAATGGATAGGATAGTGAATGTTTTCGTAGCAACTTTGCAAAAATCTCCTATCGAGTGTAGCTTTTGAAGGTTCGCAAGCTAGACTAATGAATAGGATGATATATGATAAAAAATAGATTTGTATTTTCATTATTGTGATACATTAACGGTGATAGAGTCTTGTTCTTGTTGCCCACTACACACATTTGTAGCTGTTATTGTTATAGTAGTAGTTCCTGAAGAGAACCATCTTACGTTAAACGAACCATCTCCATTATTTGTGATACCTCCTATCGTGGGACTCATACTAATGTTAATTTCAACATTAGGGTTATTGTATTGATTGTAGCCGTAGATTATAAATGAATCAGTATTTCCTATTGAAAACTCTGAATGTCCACTATTACTTCCTATTGAAACTGGAGCAGGATCTTCAAGAAAATTAAGAAAGTCAATACTTCGACTTGTTGAATACCAAATATCTTCACTTGTTCCTTCGGTAGTTGGATCATCACATATAGGTCCACCAGTAATACTAACTGATTGTTCTATATTTATAGCTGTAAAAGTAACTGATGCACCTGTTGTACGGATATCTATTGGATTTGTAACACCATTAAGTATTACATTTTGCCCAGACCATTTAAAATCTTTTAGTATAGAACCATTACCGAGTCCATGGCCTGCTAAACTAGCAACAGTTGTTGTGGAACAATTGCTAGGTGGTAATATAGTAATTCCTGTTGGTGCTGAACAGAGTTCATAATCATCCGAATTACACTCTATCAACCCAATAAGAGCACCAATTCCAGCACCTATACCTGCACCAATAAAGGCACCTGGAACTGCACAAATTTCTCCAGGTACACCTGATAAGATACATGTGATACCTGATGCAGATCCTAGGACTATAGCACCAACTATGGCACCAGTACCAGCTGCATTATTAACGATATCATCACACCCTCTTTCTTCAATAGTGTCACCCTCTTCTTCACAAGAAGGGCAATAACCACCGCAATCAATACCTGTTTCAGCACCATTTTGAATACCATCTACACAAGTAGGGCTAGACCCGTCATTACAAGGAGGACAATAGCCTCCACAATCAATCGCTATTTCATTGCCATTTTGAATCCCATCGTTACAATTTGCACAAGGAGTACAAGTGCCGCCACAATCAATACCTGTTTCATTACCATTTTGAATACCATCATCACAAGTGCTACAGTTAGGACAAGGACCACCGCAGTCAGCTGCTGTTTCTCCTTGATTTTGAATACCATCACTACAAGTGGCTTGTGCTTGGACCCATATTGCCAAACCATCGGTAATAACATCACTTGCTGTTTGTGTGGTCGGAGATGATGTTCCACTTCGAGCATTCTGATTAATTCTATTAATACGATAATCATTTAAGTACTCTTTTAGTGTATTGTTGCTGATAGCATTTTCTAAATCTCCATGTAAGGTCAGTAATTCATTAAGTCTAGTTCTATCTATTGTACCTTTTTTATACTCTCTTATTAAGTAGCTATTCATTCCTTTTTCTTGTATGTACTCAAAAGCATCTGAAAAATTTGCTCGATGCTTTTCTGGTAGATACATATATGGGTCATAGTCGCGATAATAGGTCAAGTGCATATACTCCCATTTTGCAATTTTACGAACAAGTTCCTCTTCAGAATTCCGTGATTCTAAAAAATACTCTTGTTCAAATATCTCTTTCAGTTCATTTTCTTGTAATGGGTTATTTTCTTTATTACAAGATGAAAGAATAAAAGCCAACAATAAAGTGGCAAAAACCAATAAGTTTTTCATAATTTTATGAAAGTTTAATTAACTAAATAGGGCTTTTGCTGCTAGTTCCTACACAGAGCAGCATTAGCCTTTTTCTTTATACTTTGACTATTTTATACAAAAGTCGTATATGGAAAAAGTCGTATATGAAATGACAGAATACTTTGGAAGTATTACTTTGATTTAAAAAGTTTAGTTGATTTTGATGTTAGTAAATAATATGTCTTCTCCTACCTTACTTATACAATAATAGATAAAGTTTGAATGAAAATCAAGAATCAAAAGGAGTTTTAACATTAGAAGAAATTTGGGGCTTGTATACCATAACATAGTCCTCTCCCTCTG
>CALGLY010000247.1 GCA_937959095.1 uncultured Saprospiraceae bacterium | reverse complement strand
GGGATATTAGAAATAGTAACTTTCTCGTCTGTCAAAAGTACGGCACATAGAATTTGTAGGGCTTCGTTTTTCGCGCCTTGTGCTGTGATTTCTCCTTGTAGTGGCTGTCCGCCGATAACTTTAAATGATGCCATTTTTTTTATTAGATGTGATATTTTAAGATTTGAGAGCTGTGCTAAGTAGTCGGACACATTCTTTATCTAACGCTCAAAGAAAAGGATTGGATACCTTTTTCTAGGGATAAAACTGAAATTCTTTTCTTTTTTCTTCCTACTCGAAGATATAAGCTACCACGTCTTCTTCAGTTCAAAAAGCTGTGCCGTTTCTACTCCATCGCCTAGTAGTCGGATGCTGCTAAAGTCTTCATTGGGGAAGAAAATAGCGGTCATTACGCTTTCGCCATCATCGCCAAAAAGTTCGACAGAAGATACATCAAGGAAAATTTGCATTTTCACCCCATCGCCTTTAGTAGCCCGCTTTGCAATAGACTTGCCAGGGAAATCCTTTGAAAAATCTACTTTGCCCGATTCTGTGCGGTCAATGAAATATTGATTGGTAGCAGCTTCATAGCCAAGTACTACTTTTTCACCTTTCGTATTTGATAACTCTATTGCTACATCCCCTTTTGCTTCTACCAGTACTTCCGCTAGGCGATAATTCGTCGCTTCTGCGCCTAGTTTTTTAGCCGCTCCGCGTAGTTGCAGCATTTCTTTTACAGGCTGTGAGCAGACTCGTAAGCCTTCGGTTGTTCTTCTCAGACTTAGGGTTCTTGCAATGGTCATAGCACTGCGCCACTTTTCAGTAGGAACTATTTGAGCATATTGCCAATTACTCATCCAACCAATGAATAAGCGTCTTCCATCCGATCCTGGAATATCCGACCAAGTGACACCTGCATAGTTGTCTTTACCCCAATCTAGCCAACGAGCAGTATTGGTGTTTTTGCCGATTGCTTTTCCAAAATTCGTATCTATAGTAAAGTTTTTACCATCAAAATCTCCTATAAAATATTGCGTGCCTGAGCCGCCATTTGCAGCTTCTTTCCCGATACTGACAAGCATCGCCCATTTGCTTTCATTAGTACCTTCAATAGGTAATTCAAACAAATCTGGGCATTCCCACGGACGTGCCTGATTGCCCCAACCAAGTCCGAACTCGCTTTGGTATGTCCACGATTTTAAATCAGGAGAATTATAAAAGAGTATACGGTCACCTGCTGCGAAAAGCATCACCCAACGTTCGCTAGGCGCGTGCCAAAAGACTTTTGGGTCACGGAAATCTTTAATTTTATTGGTGTTTGGAACTACAGGATTGCCTTCATATTTTGTCCAAGTCCGTCCTTTGTCATTACTATAAGCAATACTTTGATATTGAAAATCTGTAGTGCCTGCTTTTTCGCCTTCCATCAAGTGGTGCGTGAAAATAGCAATCAAAGGCGGGTTTTCTGTTGTACCAAAGCCACTCGTATTATGCTTATCCACTACTGCACTACCCGAAAAAATATAACCCAATTCATCTGGATATAAGCCAATAGGTAAGTGTTCCCAATAGACCATATCTTCGCTCACGGCATGCCCCCAGTGCATGGGACCCCAAACGGTACTATCTGGATAATATTGATAAAACAGATGATATTCGCCTTCATAATAGAACATACCATTTGGGTCGTTCATCCACATACTATCTGGCGAAAAGTGGAACTGTGGGCGATGTTGCTCAGTATAATAATCCGAATTGTTCCGTTCTGTAGTCTTTTCTTGTGGTCTAGTGTTTTCCTCTGATGTAGTTGGACTTTCTTGGCATGCTAAAGCAAGTCCAAATAAAAGTACCAATAGCCCTATTTTATTATTCATACTATTTATTCTTTTATCAAACGTTTTTCTAATTCCTCTAAAGATACTCCCTTTGTTTCAGGCATAAATACGAGTACCCAAAGGAGTTGTAGTAGCATCATTCCTGCAAAAAAAGCATATATCGGCCATGGATTTTCGCTAAAGGCATCAATCAGAACCGAACCGAAGAGCGTAATAAGTGCGGCGAATACCCAATGCGTTCCTGTACCCCACGATTGTCCATAAGCACGAACACGATTCGGGAAAATTTCAGAAATAAAGACCCAAATCACGGCACCTTGCCCAATAGCATGAGAAGCTATGAAAAGTAAAATGAATGCCAAAATTTGATAGGCTTGGCTTTTCGGAATCTCGAAACCTTCTACAGACATATTGCCTAATACAAAGAAAGAATAAGCAACACCTACCAGACCAATAATGTACCCAACAGAGCCAATGAACATCAATTGTTTGCGCCCTAAGCGATCAATGAGGTACATCCCAAGCATAGTGAAAATCAAATTTACACCGCCAATAGAAATAGAGCTACCTAGCGATTCTTTTGCGGCTAGACCTGCGGTTTCTAAAATTTCGGGGGCATAATAAAGAATGAAATTGATACCTGACAATTGATTGAAAAAAGCTAGAACGAAAGCCAACATCAAAGGTTTATTGTACTTGCCATTGAAGATACCCTCTTTGGCTTTGCTGACGACGGAGGCTTTAATTTTTTGCATCTCCGAAGCAATATCTGTAATCCCCATTTGCTGGAGTACGCTTCTCGCGCCTGCGTCATCACCCTTTTGCATAAGCAACCAACGTGGGCTATTCGGTACACCTAAAATCAGAAAACAATACAACAAAGCTGGCACAGCTTCCATGCCAAGCATATACCGCCAATCATTAGCCCCACCAACGCCCTCTAAGAGGTAGTTAGAAATAAAGGCAATGAAAATTCCAAGTACAATATTGAATTGATAAAGAGCCACTAAGCGACCACGACGGTCTTCGGAAGCGATTTCTGAAATATACATCGGGGCTGCTACAGAAGATGCACCAACACCAATACCGCCTATAAAACGAAAGAAAGAAAAACTATAAGGATCCCAAGCCATAGCCGAACCAAGGGCAGAAAGGAGGTACAAAACACCAATCCAAAAGAGTGTTTTTTTGCGTCCAAATCGCTGACAAGGATAGCCCCCGAAAAGCGCACCTAAGACCGTTCCCCAAAGTGCCATAGACATAATGAACGTCCCATGAAACCAAGAAGAAGTGTTCCAAAGTTCCTTTATTGGCAAGTTCGCGCCCGAAATCACCACGGTATCAAAACCAAAAAGAAAGCCCGCTAAGGCTACCGTGATAGACCAGTAAAAAAGTTTGTTTTTCATATTCGTTTTGTTAGCTCCTCTGTTGATATTTATTGAACGATTTTGATGGGCAGATAGATTTGGTGTTGCTAAGTTAGCAAATCAATAGGAGATAAGGTGAGATAAAAATAAAATCAGACAATTTAGGGACGCTATTTTTTCTTCTACGAGCTTGCTTCATGGCTTGAATTAACTAACTTCGTCCATTATCAATTATCCATTATTACCATGTATTCTAAACTAGCCTTTCTTTGCTGTGCCTTTCTATTGGCTTATGCTTCCTTTTTTTTCTATCCAAAATGGGAGCAAGGAACTACCGAAGCAACCTTGAGCTGGGATGTCTCGGGCTACTATCTTTATTTGCCTGCTTTTTTTATTTATGAAGATGCCAAGCAGCTCAAATTCATGCCCGAAATCCTAGAAAAATACCGCCCCACGCACAATCTACAGCAAGCCTATCAGCACGAAAGTGGCAATTATGTACTCAAATATTCCTGCGGACAAGCTGTCCTTTACGCGCCTTTTTTTGCTATAGCCCATCTCATAGCGCAGCAACATCCTGACTATGCCGCCGATGGTTTTTCCTATCCTTATCAGGTCGGTATTGGAGTAGGTAGTTTTTTGGTGGCCTTGCTAGGACTTTGGTTCTTAAGAAAAATTTTACTCCAATACTTTGAAGATAAAACAGTCGCCTTCACGCTGCTGCTCTTAGTAGCAAGTAGCAACTATTTAGAATATGCAGGCATCACCAATGCCATGTCGCACAATTGGTTATTTACCCTACATACCTTCCTGATATGGTGTAGTATGCGCTTTCATCAGCGTCCTTCTTATGGGCTTACTGTGGCTATTGGGACATGTATCGGGCTGGCAGCACTCACACGCCCTACAGAAATCATTGTTGCGCTCATTCCCTTGTTTTGGGGTATGAAAAGCGTCCGTCCAGAAGCATGGAAGGAACGCTTCCAATTCCTGAAAAGCGTCACGCCTCAAATAGTTCTTGCCGCTTTGCTTTGTGCAGCAATAGGTATGTTACAAATCGTTTATTGGAAATATGCCACAGGAGATTTCATCGTGTATAGTTACGAAGATCAGGGTTTTAGTTGGTTGCATCCGCACCTCTGGGATGGCTTTATGAGCTATCGTGCAGGGTGGTTGATTTATTCGCCTTCTATGTTGTTTGCCCTACTTGGTTTTCGGGCTTTATATCGCGGACATCGGCAGTTATTTTGGGTTGCGCTGGCGTATATTGGTCTACATATTTACATCACCTTTGCTTGGGATATTTGGTGGTATGGCGGTTCATTGGGGCAACGCGCCCTCGTACAAGCGTATCCGATGCTGTGTTTGCCCTTGGCGGCTTTCATAGAAAAAATCCGTGCAGGAAAAGGGTGGAAATACTTGATTCTTGCCTTATCTATTCTTTTTACTGCCTATAATTTTTGGCTCATTCAGCAAGCACGCCCAGGCAAATTGCTCCGCCCTGGCGAAATGAGTGGGGCATATCTACGAGAGATTTTATTTAAGCAAGAAGTCCCTATTGAAGCGCAAAAATTGTTGGATACAAAAGAGCAATTCAAAGGCGAAAGAACTAAGATGCACTCTTTACTCAAGGATAATTTCGATACGCACCCCGTTGATACAGTCTATTTCCTTCAAGATTCTGCAAGTCAGAATGTCGTACTACACTTAACTAAAACACAGGAATATTCGCCTATCTTTACCGTCGAACAAGCGCGTTTTCCAGCAGAAAGCGAATGGCTGCGCGTACAAGCTGATTTTTATACCTTGAGTAAGGAATGGGAATCTTGGCGCATGACACAGCTTGTAGTTCGTTTTTGGAACGAAGATGAAATCGTAAAAACACGCTACATTCGCATTCATCGCTTGCTAGAAGACAGGACATGGAAAACGGTTTGGCTTGATATGCGATTGCCCAAAGAAGCCTTCACTCGTGTAGAAGCTCGCTTTTGGAATGCAGGCAGCGATAAAATGATTTTTATTGATAATTTTTTGATAGAAACGTACAAGGGGTAATTAGTTAATACTACAATGTGATAATGCGTTAATGTTTTGCTCATTACAGCATTTCATCATTGTGGTATTTCATGATTATCACATTGTAGCATTACAGCATTCTCACATTACAACATTAAATATGACCTTATCCATCATCATTCCTGCTTATAATGAAGAAGCAACGATACTAGAAGTTCTAGCGCGTGTGGAAGCCGTGAAACTGCTGGAAGATATCCAAAAAGAGTTGATCGTAGTGAATGATTGCTCTACGGATGGAACAGAAGCAAAGGTATTTTCCTATCAAAAGCAGGGCAAAGAATTGGTGTATGTGAAGCATGAAAAAAACCAAGGGAAAGGCG